>JBLMXX010000323.1:0-18214 GCA_050257995.1 Acidobacteriota bacterium
GTTACGGCGACGCGGAGCGTCCCGAAGAATTGCTGGTTCTTGAGCCCGATCTTTTCCGCCATTTCTCGCAGTTCGGCTTCGATCTTTTCCTCGTCGTCAAACGCCCCATATTTCTCGAGCACTGCCGCCGCGCCGCGCAGTGCGGACAGCGCGGACGTCCGGTCCATTTTCTGCCCCACGAGCAAGCGTGGGTCGTACTCCAGCTCCTCCACGAAAAGGAAATCTGCCAGCGTGACGATCTCACTTAGTCTTTTTATCCGCTCTTTGAAGAGCGGGATGATCCGGCGGACCTTTGCAAGGTCGACGACCAGGCCGCTGCGCGTGAGAAAAGGCAGCAGGCGCTTGGCGAGTTCCTCGTCCGGGAGTTGGCGAATATAATAGCCGTTCATCCAATCCAGTTTGGCATGGTCAAAAATCGCAGGCGCGTGCTCGATCTTGTCGAGCGTAAAGGCGGCAACAAGTTGTTCGCGGCTAAAGATTTCGCTCTTGTCGTCCAGTGACCATCCTAGCCGCGCGAGAAAGTTGACCAACGCCTCGCCAAGGTAGCCGTCGTCGCGGAACTGAATGACGCTGGTCGCGCCGTGTCGTTTGCTCAATTTCTTCTTGTCCGGACCGAGCACGTTAGGCAGGTGCCCGTGGGGCGGGACCTCCCAACCAAAGGCGTGATAAAGGATGACGTGTTTGGGAAAGGAAGGAATCCAATCGTCCCCGCGCATGACGTGCGAAATCTTCATCAGGTGGTCGTCCACCACGACGGCGAGGTGATACGTCGGGAACCCGTCGGACTTGAGCAAGACCTGGTCGTCCACATCCCGGTTCGCGATTGAAATGTCGCCGTGGATAAAATCTTGCAGGGTGGTCGTCCCGTCCCGCGGGACTGCCAGGCGGATGACCTTGGCATCGCCGGCGCGTTCGTGCGCGGTGCGCTCTTCCGCGGACAGGTAGCGGCAGTGGTAATCATAGCGGGTCGCCTCCCCGCGGGCTTGCTGTTCCTTACGCATGGCTTCCAGTCGCGCGGCGGTACAGTAGCAATAGTAGGCAGCGCCCTTGCCGATCAGTTCCTGGACGTGCTCCTGATAAAGGGCCAAGCGGTCCGACTGGCGATAGGGTCCCCATGCTCCGCCGACGTCGGGGCCCTCGTCCCAATCCAGGCCCAGAAAACGGAGGGACTCCATGATCAGTTCGAGCCCGTTTTCCACTTCCCGTTTTTGGTCCGTATCTTCCACGCGAAGGATGAACTTGCCGCCGGTGTGCCGTGCCCACAACCAGTCGAATAGGGCCGTTCGCAGATTGCCAACGTGGGGCATGCCGGTGGGACTGGGTGCAAAGCGAACGCGCACGTCTGCCATCAGGGTCCTCCCAACTCGGTGAAGGATAATCTGCCGTCCTGGATAGACACCCGCTGCGCAAACTGCTGACCATTAATACGCACGATGTAATCACCCGCCGCGAGATCTGGCACCGCAAAGTTCTCGCCCAAGTCTTCGTCCGGATTCACATCCGGCCAGCGGTCATGCCCGTACGTCTCGGTCGAGAGGAGAAACGTGTCGCCGTCTGCCCGGTAGACGTTGACGACTGCGCCGCGCACAGGGTTGCCTTTCGAGTCGGCATAACGTCCCGCCAATGCCCCGCGCCCGGCGAGCGGCTTCATCCACAAAATGGGATTGCGGGTGTGCCCGTAGTCGTTAATACCGAGGCGAATTTCGACATGGACGTGAGGCCCATTCGCCACACCGGACATTCCAATTTCGCCAATCGGGTCGCCCGCCTTTACCTGGTCACCTTCGGAAACGGTGATTTTGCTCATGTGACCGTACAAAGCAAAGACAGGTTGACCACTATAGTTTTGAGCCAATTGGATGACAACGAGTTTTCCGTAGAACCCACCTGGCATAAGGCCGCGCCCGCAAACGACAGTTCCGTCAGGACCGCAATTGGGCTGCTCGTCGCTGCCTGCCGTCACGACCGTGCCATCGGCGACCGCAAACAGGGGTGTCCCCGGCGGATTTACAAACTCCTCGCCGTGATGCACGTCATAGTCCCCTAGGCCTGTGGTCCCGTATAGATAGAACAGTGCGGGAGTATTCGACTGTGCCTGAGGGTTGACTGGGCGTCCGACGAGGAAATGGGAAACGAGCGGGCGCGGTGTGCGGGTTCCCGCCGGCGGTCTGGTCGGCGTGAACGTGCTGACCGTGGCGCTTACTATGGTGCTCGCTACCGTGGGAGCGGGCGTGGACGTCGGGGGCACAGGTGTAGGAGGCGTTGTCGCGGTCCTGGATGGTATTAGGGTGATAGTCGCAGCGCGAGTGGCTGTGTATGTAGGAGTGGGTGATTTGGGCAGTGCGGCGAGAACGATGGGTTGGAGGGCGATGGTTCCAATGACAAGTGAGCCGAGAATGCAGCCCAGCGCGATCCCGGCGACCAGTGCCATGACGACTTGCTGGAGAATTCGATTATCGGGGGTCACGAACGGAGATTATAGCACAAGGAAACCCAAAAGACAAAGTGAGAGATGCCGACCTGGAACAGCCCAACCTTACTCCACCTTGAGGCGGTATCCCACTCCGATCTCGGTCGTCAGATAGCGCGGGCGCGCCGGGTCCATTTCAATCTTGTGCCGAAGTTGAGTCATGTAGACACGGAGGTACTGACTCTCCGCGGCGTAGGCGGGACCCCAGACTTGATTGAGCAACTGGCGATGGGTGACCACTTTTCCCGCGTACCGGACCAGCGTGGTTAGCAATTTGTATTCAATCGGGGTCAGGTGGATCTCGTCATCGCCGATACACACCTGGCGCTTGCTCAGGTCAACCTTCAAATCGCCGGTCGCGAAAACCGGTTCATCTTTCTCTCCGACATTAGCCGTATGACGCAGGACCACGCGAATGCGCGCCATCAGTTCACCTACTCCGAACGGCTTTGTCAAATAGTCGTCCGCACCCATGTCGAGTGCGACAACCTTGTCACTTTCCAGCCCGCGCGCGGATAGGATGATGATGGGCAGTGTCGTCCACTCGCGCAATTGACGTATGACTTCCAGTCCGTCCTGGTCAGGTAATCCCAGGTCGAGAATGATCAAATCTGGCTGCCGGGTCGTTGCCTCTGCCAGCCCCTCTTTCGCCGTGCCGGTTTCGGTGATTTGATAGCCATGATTCGAGAGCGCCGTTCGCAGGAAACGGCGAATTGGCAATTCATCCTCGATGACAAGAATCATGGGTTTGTCGTCCGACATGTTGTGTCCTCGTGAGGCATCCTATGATGCCGCCTCAGGCTTGATTTCCGGCGGCTTGCCCTCCAATGGCAAAGTGAATTGGAAGGCTGCCCCGCCGCCATCTCGGTTCTGGGCCCAGATCTTGCCGCCGTGGGCTTGTACGATGCCGCGGCAAACTGTCAGTCCCAATCCAACGCCTCCACCGCCGTTCGGGAGCGCGCGATAAAACTTGTCAAAGATGCGCTCCTCATCACCCGGCGGAATCCCAGGCCCGCGGTCTGCGACCCGAACCGTGACAGAACTATCGGTGATGCTCGCGGAAATCTCAAACGGATTGCCCGCCGGGGTATACTTGAGAGCGTTTTCCAACAAGTTCACCAATACCTGTTCTATGAGCACGCTGTCAAGCGGGACCAGTGGAAGGTCGGCGGGGATGTGCGTCGTCACCGGATGCCCCTGTAAGCGGTTATCCAGACGTGTTAGCGCCGCGCCCACAATTTCTTCCAGGGCATGCCATTCTTTGCGGACTTGGACCGCGCCTGCTTCGAGCCGCGTCATGTCCAACAAATTGCGGATGAGGCGGTTAAGACGGTCCGCCTCTTCGGCAATCGTCTGCGCCAGGTCACGGCACTCGCCGGTCGTATCCTCCATTAGACTGCTCGCCGCGCCCGTTATGGCAGCTAGCGGCGTCTTAAGGTCATGCGAAATCGAGCTGAGCAAGGCGTTGCGCATCCGTTCCGTCTCGATCTGCACCTTGGCTTTTTGAGATTCCTCGACCAGGTTCGCGCGCTCGATGGCCAACGCCGTTTGATTCACGAACGTTTCAAGCAGGTGCATCTGCTCGGGCAGGCCCACGTGAAATGTGTTCGCCGGTTGGACGCCCAGGACTCCCACCGTTCCGTGCGATCCGGTCAGAGGCAGGTAAATGGCTTTGCTGCCGGGCAATGTTTCCGTGCCCTGTCCGGCTGTCTGGTTGTGAGTGTAGGCCCACTCGGCAACGGCGCGCTCGCTGGCATCTAGGGGGAATTTTGCGTCCATGGGAGCAAGTCGCCCCGACCGGTCGGGCAGCAGAATCGCGACGCGACTTTCCATGACCTCGCCAATGTGCTTGGTCGCCACCTCGACCAGTCTATTGGAGCTTGAAGTACTTGCCAGTTCGCGGCTCATCGCGTAAAGCACCGCCGTACGGTGCTCTCGTTGACGCGCGGTCTCCGCTTGCCGTTGGATGCGCACGGTCAGAGTACTGATGGTGATGGCGACGACGAGCATCACTCCGAACGTCACGAGGTACTGGGTATCTGAGACTACAAACGTCAAGACCGGTGGAACAAAAAAGAAATCGAATGCGAGCACGCTCAACACCGATGCCAGGATGGAGGGACCCATTCCGTGCCGGGCCGCGACGACAATGACTCCCAGCAGGTAGATCATGACCAGATTCGTCGGCGCAAAGGAAGAAACAACTGCCGCCGCGACCACCGTACACAGTGCGATGATTCCAATAGCCCAGGCATAGCCTTGCCATTTGACGTTGGGCTCAAAGTGAAAGACCCGCGCCGTTCGAGATTCCTCCCGGTCGCCCGTAATAACGTACACGTCAATATCCCCGCTTTTGCGAACCAGTTCTTCAACGACAGAGCCAAACATCGCTTCTCGCCAGCGCGGGCGTGATGGTTTCCCGACGAGGATCTTGGTCACATTCCGAGAGTGGGCAAATTCCAAGAGTTCATCGCTGGCTCGATTGCCGCTCAGAATGGCTGTCTCGGCGCCCAGTTGTTCTGCCAGGCGGAGCATCTGCGCGATGCGCTCCCGGTCCTCCTGCGAGAGATGGGCGTGCTCCGGCGTCTCGACATATACCGCCAGCCACTCGGCATTCAGTCCGGTGGCGATGCGTTTCCCGGCCCGGAGGAGGCGCGTGGCGATCGGACTGGGTCCGACACTGACGAGAATGCGTTCGGTTACGGGCCAGGTCTGGGCGATGTCGTATTTGTGCATGTACGCCTGGACCTGATCGTCCACGCGTTCGGCAGTCCGGCGCAGCGCGAGCTCGCGCAATGCCATCAAGTTGCCGCGGCGGAAAAAGTTCCGGCGCGCCTGCTCCGCCTGCTGTGGAATATAGACCTTGCCTTCCTTGAGGCGCTGGATCAACTCATCCGGCGTCAGGTCGATCAATTCCACGTCGTCAGCGTTTTCAAGGATAGAGTCGGGGACCGTCTCGCGCACGATGACGCCGGTGATTTGCGCGACCACGTCGTTCATGCTTTCGAGGTGTTGGACGTTGAGCGTGGAATAGACATGGATGCCCGCGGCCAGCAGTTCTTCGACATCCTGCCAGCGCTTGGGATGGCGGGCGCCGGGAGCGTTGGTGTGCGCCAGTTCGTCCAGGAGGATGAGCTGCGGACGCCGTGTGAGCGCGGCGTCGAGGTCGAATTCGCGAAGGGTCGTGCCATGATACTCTATCAATCTCGGCGGCAGGTCTTCCAGACCCGCAACCAGTGATTCCGTTTCGGCGCGGCCGTGGGTCTCTACGATGCCGATGACGACGTCTTTGCCCTCGGCTTTCTGTTGGCGCGCGGCATCGAGCATGGCGTAGGTCTTGCCCACGCCGGCGGCAGGGCCGAAAAAAATCTTTAATTTTCCACGCTGGCGCTTGGCCTCTTCAGTCTGAATCTGCGCGAGCAGTTCGTCGGGGTTGGGGCGTTGACGATCCATGGCGATTATTCTAGCACATCCGGGCGCAGATTGCCATTCGGGTAGTCACTTGAGGAAGTGTCATGGTAATGATCGTGCCGCCGCCCTCGCGGTGATCGGCTCGAATGCTGCCGCCATGCGCCGTCAGGATGCCTTTGCAAATGGCGAGACCGAGCCCTATGCCAGATCCGCTATCCGATCTCGGTACGCGATAAAACCTGTCAAAGACACGTGTCAGGTCGTCGGGTGGGATGCCAAAACCTCGGTCCGCGACGCTGATTTCCAAACAGTCGCCGTCCGTGTGCGCTTGGACTAGAATAGGTGTATCCGGTGCAGAGTATTGGACGGCGTTGTCGAGCAGGTGGACGAGGACCTTGACCATTAAAGTGAAATCCATCGGCACGAGTGGCAGCACTGGTGGCACACGAACGTCCACAAGGCGTTCTTTGAGACGAGTATTCAGCCGTTGCAGAGCCGAGCCGATCACATCCATTACATCGCAAGGCGACAGTGTGAGCTCTATCGCGCCCGTCTCCACGCGCGCTATATCGATCAAGTTGCCGACAATGCCGTTAAGCCGTTCTGCCTCCTCCGCCGCATTCTCGATCAAATCCTGTCGCGTCTCCTCGTCGAGAGGTGCTCCATCTTGCCGCAAGGATGACAGCGCCCCCATAATCGAAACGAGCGGCGTGCGCAGTTCGTTCGCGATCGAGCTGAGAAATGCGCGCGTCGCTCTTTCCGTCGCCTGCTGCAACAGCAATTGCTCTGCTTGTTCCACCGGTGGGGTGCACTCTGGGCCTTGTGGCGTGAGCATGGGACACCTACGGATCGGCGTCAAGCGCCAGGTTCAACTGGAGCACATTCACCCGCGGCTCTCCGAGGATGAAGAATTGCCGTCCTTGCGTGTACTGCGCCACGAGCGCCCGTACTTTTGCCGGGTCTATGCCGCGTGCCTTTGCCACGCGGTTTAGCTGGTACTCAGCGGCCGCGAGACTGATCTCCGGATCGAGCCCGCTCCCGGACGAAGTGACGAGGTCGACCGGTATCGGTTGGGTATTTCCAGGGTCCACGGCTTTTAGCGCGTCAATCCGCGCCTGCACCTCGTCGGCGAGTGCCTTATTCGTCGGACCTAGATTCGAGCCGGACGATGCAGCTGCGTTATAGGGAAAGGGCGATGTTGCGGACAACCGTCCCCAAAAATATTTGGGATCGTCAAAAGGCTGCCCAATCAAGGTTGAGCCAATCGCTTTGCCGTCCTTCACAATCAGGCTCCCGTTCGCTTGCGATGGAAAAGCGGCCTGGGCGACGGCTGTCACCGCCAGGGGGTAGACCAAGCCCGTAATGACGGTCAACACCAGGAATGACACTATCGCTGGGCGAAGTTGAGCGAGCATATTAATTGTACCTTCCTTTGTAAAGATTCGCTTCCAAAGCATATGGGCTGTCGACAATGTCTTTCGGCTCATCTGGCAGAATGTCAGGGTCTACTGCCAGCTCTGACTTGGGGTCAGGTTCCAGTATCCACGGTTGCTTTTCGGCTTCCTCATTGGACAGCGCGGCTTGATTCCCTTGTACCCACACGGCCATCAGCCCAAAGGTCACAAGTACGATCCCGAACTCCAAAAAACGATGTACGAGCAGAGGGCTCGGTATTTTGCCCTCTATGACCAGCAGGGCGATCATCAATGGCACCAGCAGATACATTTGCCACCATTGTGGTCGAGATTTGTCTAACATAGCAACTCCTCCGTCACACCAGGTGCAGCGCGGCCAGGACCAGGTCAATGGCCTTGATCCCAATGAACGGGACGATCAAGCCGCCTAGACCGTAAACGATCAGGTTTCGCTGTAACAATGCCGATGCGCCGACGGGACGATACTTGATGCCGCCCAGTGCCAATGGGATGAGCGCGACGATGATGAGCGCATTGAAAATCACCGCCGATAGGATCGCGCTCGCCGGCGTGCTCAGTCGCATGATGTTGAGCACGCCGAGCTGAGGGTAGGTGCTCGCGAACGCCGCCGGAATAATCGCAAAGTATTTCGAGACGTCGTTCGCGATGCTGAAGGTTGTCAGCGCACCGCGCGTCATCAAAAGCTGTTTCCCGATCTCGACAATCTCCAACAGCTTGGTCGGATTCGAATCTAGGTCCACCAGGTTGCCGGCCTCTTTCGCGGCTTGAGTGCCGGTGTTCATCGCGACCGCCACATCCGCTTGCGCCAGCGCCGGCGCATCGTTCGTGCCATCGCCCGTCATCGCGACGAGTCGGCCACCGGCCTGGTACTCGCGGATCAGTTTCAGTTTCGTTTCCGGCGTCGCCTGGGCGAGAAAGTCATCCACCCCGGCTTCGGCGGCAATTGCCGTCGCGGTCAAAGGATTATCACCCGTAATCATCACGGTCTTGATGCCCATGCGCCGCAATTCGGCAAAGCGCTCCTTGATGCCGCCCTTGACAATGTCTTTCAATTGAATCGCGCCGAGCACACGGTCACAATTCGCCACCACGAGTGGTGTCCCGCCTTCCTTGGCAATCTTCTCTACATTCGCGCGCACCGACTCGGGGAATTGCCCATGTTGCTGCCGCACGTAGGATTCGATCGCATCCGCGGCGCCTTTGCGAATCTGATGACCGTCGAGGTTGACGCCGCTCATCCGCGTCTGCGCGCTGAACGGAATGAAGGTCGCGCCCAACTCGCTGATATTCCGCTCGCGCAATTGGTATTTCTCTTTCGCCAGGATAACGATGCTGCGTCCCTCCGGCGTCTCGTCGGCAAGGGAGGCAATTTGTGCCGCGTCCGCGAGTTCTCTCTCGTCGACGCTGTCGGCAGGCAGGAACGCCGTCGCCTGGCGATTGCCGAGCGTGATGGTGCCGGTCTTGTCGAGCAGCAGTACGTCCACATCGCCCGCCGCTTCCACGGCGCGCCCCGACATCGCAATCACGTTTGCCTGGATCATGCGGTCCATGCCCGCGATGCCGATGGCGGAGAGCAGACCGCCGATCGTCGTCGGAATCAAGCACACCAGCAGAGCGACGAGCACCGTCACCGTAACGGGCGTCCCTTGTCCGGCGGAGTTGACGCTGTATAGCGAAAAGGGCAGGAGGGACGCACAGACGAGCAGAAAGATGATGGTCAACGCAGCCAGCAGAATGTCGAGCGCGATTTCGTTCGGCGTCTTTTGTCGCTTGGCACCTTCGACCATTGCGATCATCCGGTCGAGAAATGTCTCGCCGGGATTCGCGGTAACGCGGACGACGAGCCAGTCAGAAAGGACGCGCGTCCCGCCGGTCACCGCGCTCCGGTCGCCGCCGCTCTCGCGGATGACGGGGGCACTCTCGCCCGTAATCGCACTCTCGTCCACCGAGGCGACCCCTTCGACCACTTCGCCATCGCCGGGGATGAAATCACCGGCTTCGACGAGGACCACATCCCCTTTGCGCAGCTGATTGGCGGAGACAGAGGTAAAGGAGGCGCCATGTTGCGGGCGGGCCAGTTTCTTCGCCGTAATCTCGCGCCGGGCGCGCCGGAGGGCTTCGGCTTGCGCTTTGCCGCGCCCTTCTGCCATCGCTTCCGCGAAATTGGCAAACACCACGGTGAACCATAACCACGCCGAGATGGCGAAGATGAACCCCGCCGGCGCTTCGCCCTGACCGGCGAGCGCCTGAATGAACAGCAGTGTGGTCAGAACGCTGCCGACTTCGACGACGAACATCACCGGGTTGCGAATCTGGTGGCGCGGATCGAGCTTCCGAAATGAATCTATGGCTGCCCGCCGCACGATGGGCGGATCGAAAAGTGGTCGAGCATGAGTTTTGTCAGGCATGGTAGAATACCTCGTATGACACTTCACGTTTTACGGCGTAATCATTTGCAAGTGTTCCACGATGGGTCCGAGCGCGTCCGCCGGGAAGAAGACGAGCGCGCCGACAACCACGACGACGGCCACCAGCCACCCGATAAAGAGCGGCGTATGCGTGGGCAGCGTGCCCGCGCTCGCCGGAACGATATTTTTCCGCGCCAGCGCTCCAGCCATCGCCAGGATCGGAATCTTAATCCAAAAGCGCCCAAAGAGCATCGCGATGCCACCCGCGACGTTGTAGAACGGCGTGTTGCCGTTCAACCCTGCAAACGCGCTGCCGTTGTTGTTGGCTTGCGAGGTGAACGCGTACAGGATTTCGCTAAAGCCATGGGCTCCCGGATTGAGTATGCTGGACGTGCCTGCATCGATCACCACGGCCACGCCGGTCAACAGCAAGATGACCATCGGCACGATCAGGATGACAATGGATGCCATCTTCATTTCATATGCTTCGATCTTTTTGCCCAGGTACTCGGGCGTGCGCCCGACCATCAATCCGGCGACA
Source organism: Acidobacteriota bacterium (assembly GCA_050257995.1). Taxonomy (GTDB): domain Bacteria; phylum Chloroflexota; class Anaerolineae; order UBA4142; family UBA4142; genus JBLMXX01. The sequence goes on from JBLMXX010000323.1 coordinate 10,267, forward strand.
AAGACGGCGACGATGACGAACGCGAGCATCCCGTACAGCCCCGACCCAACGCCGCCAAAGATCACTTCGCTGAACTCGATCATCACCAGCGGCACCAAGCCGCCCAAGGGTGTGAACGAATCGTGCATCGAGTTGACCGAGCCGTTCGAAGCAGACGTCGTGGTGGTCGCCCAGAGGGCCGAATTCGGCACGCCAAAGCGGACTTCTTTTCCTTCCATGTTGCCGCCCGGATTGGTCTCGCTGGCGATTTGGTTCACGCCCAGCGCGGCCAGCCGCGGATTCCCCGCCGACTCGGCGGCATAGGCGCCAAAAATAGCGACGATTTCGATGATGAACATTGCGGTGAGGAGCGCCCAGCCCTGGCGCGTGTCGCCGACCATCTTGCCAAAGGTGTATGTCAGCGCCGCAGGGATGAGCAGGATGGACAACATCTCCAGAAAGTTGGAGAAGGGCGTCGGATTTTCAAAGGGATGCGCCGAGTTGGTGTTGAAAAAGCCGCCGCCGTTCGTCCCCAGTTGCTTGATGGCAATCTGCGAAGCCGCCGGTCCGACGGCGATCACTTGATCTTTGAGCGTCACACTTTCGGTGACCGGATTGCCATTAGCATCCTTGACGGCATTGCCGCTCGCATCCAGCTTCGGTTGCTCGTATTGAATTTGCTGCGCGACGGGCACGGTTGGATAGTCGCTAAAAGTTTGCACGACGCCTTGCGAAACGAGCAGCAGCGCGAGGACGAACGACATTGGCATCAGGATGTACAGCGTCGTGCGGGTGAGGTCCACCCAAAAGTTGCCGATCGTCTGCGCGTTGCGACGCGCGAAACCGCGAATGAGGGCGACGACGACCGCCATGCCCGCGGCGGCAGAGACAAAGTTGTGAACGGCCAGGCCCAGCATTTGCGTCAGGTAGCTCATGGTCGATTCACCCGCATAGTTCTGCCAGTTGGTGTTGGTGGTAAAGCTGATGGCGGTGTTCCATGACAAATCGGTTGCGACCGGACCAAACCCTTGTGAGTTGAGCGGCAATATGCCTTGCAGACGCTCCAGCCCGTATAGCACGATCAGTCCCACTGCGCTGAACAAAAGCAATGCGATGGTATACGTTTTCCAATCCATCTCCTGATCCGGTCGAATGCCGTAAAGGCGATACAGAGATCGCTCTACCGGACCAAGTACGCGATCCAACCCGATGGATTTGCCTTCGTACACGTGCGCCATATACGCGCCCAGCGGCTTGACGAAAGCAACGAGAACGACAAGATACAAGCCTATCTGGAGCAATCCAGTTGACGTCATGAAAAAGCCTCCGGTTTCAACAGCGCGATAACCAAATAGATGAAAAGCACCAGCGTCACGATCCCACCGGCAAGATAGGTGATGTTCATGTCAATCTCCTGCGGATTTCATAAAGCGCATTTTTAACGCATGTGTGCTTTTCATGTGCTTAACCTTCATGGGTGGACGTGTGTTGTGCAGTGACGCCCAAGAGTTCGCACAGTTTAAGGAAGGCCCAGGAAAGGGCGAAGAAAAAGAGTGTCAGGACGACAAAGAAAATATCCATTCAGACCTCCTGCTCTAAAACCAATTCCTTATAGCACGGAAGCGAATAAGGGGGCGATAAAGATTGCCCCTGGCGGTATAATGATCGCGTAAAGACCGCGAACAGTCTTGACCCGTGATGAGCGAGAGGTCAAAAATGTGTCAAGAGGTATGCACTGGGGTGTTAGGAAACCGTCAAGAAGTGCAAAAGTGCACAATATTTCTATTGACTTCGATTCTATCTCCATTTAGAATGGTTTCTGGTTGATCATCTCGATGGCGACACGACAAGGAATGTGTTTTCATCTTTGGAATCGTCTGATTGGATTAGAACGGCTCATCTGCACCACGATCTTGAGGTGAGCCGTTTTCCTTTGGGTTAAATCCACTTTGGCGTGAGGCAAGTCATGGCTCAAGCGGCAACCATTCCAGCAGTCGGCGCGGTGGAGACTCCTGCAGGGCATCCGGCAGGCCTGAGGCGCGCGGTTTCGATCTGGGGCTCGTACACCTGGGGCTATGCGGACGTCGGCGCGGATATTTACGTCGCGCTCGGTCTGGTGATCGGCGCGGCGCAGGGTGGAGCGCCGCTCGCGTTCGCTATGGCGGGTTTGGTCTATATCATGATCGGACTCGCATTTACCGAACTGGCGTCGTCGTATCCGGTCGCGGGGGGCGGGCACTATTATTCCCTGCGCGGCCTGGGCGACTTTTGGGGATTCACTGCCGGCGCGGCCTTGCTATTGGATTACACTATTGACATTGCCCTTTTCGCCGTGGCGTCGACCGGGTATGTCAACTTCTTCCTTCCCTACTTTGGCCTCCACCTTGAGAATTTTGCCTACAATATTGGACCGTTCGCGAATGTCAATATTCTCTGGCTCGTGGAAACCGTGGCGATGGTCGTATTCTTGAGGTGGCTGAACATACGCGGCATCCGCGAGTCCTCGATGGTTAACGAGGTCATTGGAGTGATCGACCTTTGCATGGAAATGTCGGTCGTCGTCTTTGGGTTCGTCCTCGCCTGGAAACCGGATCTCTTGTTTCGGCAATGGCTGTACGAATTCCCCGATCCGAACAAGTTCATGTACGGCTTTTCGCTCGCGATTATTTCCTTCGTGGGGCTGGAAAGCATTTCGCAGGCGGCGCAAGAGACAAGGCGTCCGGCGACCATCATCCCGCGAACGAGCATCGCGCTCATTTTCACCGTGTTCATTCTCGCCATGGGGTTTTCTACGGTGGGTTTGGGGATCTTGCCCTGGCAAGAGTTTAAGGCGCATGAGTCCGATCCTATCGCGTTTCTCGCCTCCAATATCCCTTACCTGGGCATTATTGCAGGACCCTTTGCCGCCTTCCTGGGTGCGACGATACTTTTCATTTCCTCCAACACGGGCGTGATGGGCGACTCGCGGTTGATCTTTTCGATGAGCCACTTTCGGCTGGTCGGACCCTGGTTCAGCCATGTCCATTCGAAATTCCAGACGCCGAGCAATGCCATCGTCGGTTTCGGTTGGGTGGGGATCGTGTTGACCATTGTAGCGTTTTTCACGCCGAGTGTGCTCGACACGCTCGCGAACCTTTACGCCTTCGGCGCAACCTTTGGATATATGCTGGTCTTTATCTCGCTGATTCGCTTGCGCTTTATCGATCCCTATACTCCGCGACCTTACAAGGTGCCGCTCAACTATCCCTGGAAACAAAAGGACGGGCGAGTTGTCGATGTCCCGATTCTTGCCTTCCTGGGGCTCTTGGGTGTGAGTACCATCTTTGCCACGGTCATCATAACGCATGAGATAGGGAGAGTCGCGGGGCCGGCGTGGATCATTATTTGCTTGCTTTACTATGCTTGGCACCGCCGTCGCAACAAGCTGCCGGTTCTGGGCAGTGTCAAGCACGATTGGGAGCAAGAACAGGTGGATGTCCTGACAAACGCAGAGGAATTCGAGTCGCTGGAACAGTACAAGCAGGCGCTCATCGCCCGCGACAAAAAACTGGGGATCAAATCGCGTTGGAGTGATGGCTAGATGGTTCGACGACAGAAACTATTGCCCCCCGCTCAATTTACGCTCGGGGACAAGGTGCGCCTGTTCATGGGCGCCCTAATTCTCTTGCTGGGGATCGCGCTTTTGTGGCGCACACTGCCGCTGGGCGTCTCGCCGCAGGCAATCTTGGTGTGCGGCGCGTTCATCGGCTTTGGCACGTATCGCCTGTGGCTCGGTTACACGCGCTTGAAACAATTCAGGCGCGAGTCCTCCTCGAGTTCCTCTGAGATCCCTGGAGGCTTGGAGGACGTTGGGGAAAAGTTATGATTGAAGCCAACCCTTTGGGAATTCTTCTCGCGGTGATTTTTGTTAGTTCGATGGGCTTTTTGTTCTTTTGGATGTTCCGGGTCCCGCCGGCGTTTCCATTGCAAGCGGTTCAAGTGCACGGCTCGGTCGAAGCGCTGCACAAAATCCTGGTGCCCGTTGTGGAATTCATCCCCTCCGAGCGCGCGGTGGAACTGGCGTGCCGTCTCGGCAATGGCAAGAAAGCCGATCTTGTGCTCTGCCATGTGATCGTCGTTCCTTATACACTGCCGTTGGACGCGCCACTACCCGACCGCGAGAAAATCGCGGAGGAAACGCTCGAGCTGGGGCGTGTGATTGCGCGGCGCTATGGCAACGACGCGCGGACGCGCATCGTGCGACATCGCATTGCGTCCGCGGGTATTCTCCAGGTGGCCGATGAGGAAAGGGTTGACGCTGTCGTGCTCGGCGTTGGCGTCAAATCGCGTGTGCCGGGCGAATGGGGCAAGACGAGCGAGGAGATATTGCGCCGTGCGAATTGCGAAGTGATTCTGGACAAAGTGCCAATCGCGACGAGGTCGATTCCCGTCGGCGCTCAAGTCTAGGAAAATGACTTTTCGGCTTCCTCGCGAGTGGGGTAAATCTCAAGGACCCGGTCAAAGCCGGCCATCTCGAAAATGTCGAGCAGTCGTGAGGAGAGACAGCAGAGCTTGACGCCTCCACCGTGTTTCTTCGCCGCTCGCGCAGCCGCCAGCAGGGTACGCAAGCCATTCGAACTGATATAGCGCGTCGCTTGAAGGTCTATGAGAATTCGAGTGTGGCCGGCGGCGATGTGTTGCTTCCATTCGTCTTCAAAGGGACGCGCTCCTGCTGCATCCAACCGACCCTGGGGTGTGAGGACGACAAAATCGTTCGGATTCATCTTTTGATCTTTTTCACCATCGTCAAACGGTTGCCGTTGCCGGACGAGAAATCGAAACTAACGCGGTCCATCAATTTGTGCATAAAAAAGATTCCCAACCCGCCGATATTTCGCCGCGAGAGGGGATCCCGGGTCCGCGGTTTGCTAACTTTCTTGGGATCAAACGGCTCGCCAAAATCCTGGATCACTACCACGAATTCCTTGCCGCGCTGCTCGCAGCTGATTTCTATATTCCCGTCTTTCCTTCCACGATAGGCATGCTGGATCACATTCGTACATGCCTCGTCCACCGCCATCTGCACGTCATAGATCTGGTTCTCGTTGAGACCGCTTGACTGTGCCGCCTGCTCGATAAAATCGGCTATCTCAGGGAGGTGATCCACCTGGCTGCTGACGGACAGGGAAAATTGTTGGCCCATTGGAATGTATCGCTCGCATAACCCTCGCAAATTTGGCGAGGGTGTTTTTTTCCCGTGCTAAGGTTCGCGTTTGAAGGTCGCGGCGATGTTCTGTCCGCGTAGGTCTTTGAATTTGCAATCGAGCGTTGTCGCGCTCGCGTCGACGGAGCAATCCAGGTCCAACCCCGGCGTAGACGGCATTGCAGTAGGAGACACCGTCGCCGCCGGAGTATCGGGCGCACCCGTCACCGTTGCGGTGACGGGCGGAGTGAACTCGACGCGAAAGGTCGCGCGGTCTCCCTTGATGGAACCGGAGACGATGCGACCATTCGTCTCCGTGGTCGGCGTAATGGCGGTCGTGATCTTGAAATCGCCGCGCAGGGCTGTTCCGCTTGCCGTCACGATCGGGCGGAATACGATCGAGTATTGCCCTCCCGGAGTGATGGCTGTCCATCGCCCGGCCAGTGAAACCGGAGTTGGAGTAGGCGTGGGCAGAGAAGGGAGGCCGATGTATCCGGACACAGTCCGAGAGCGACCGACTTGATCATAGATATCGATTGCCTGCGCGAAGAGGTAAACAGTCCCTGCTATGGGTGGTGACCAATCGCATTGACCGGTTTTTTGAGTCGATGCGCGGGCGTCGACGGTGCAAATCACCTGCGGGTTTGGCTGATCCTGGTAATAACCCCACAGTTCCACGCGTTCCAGTTCCGCATTTCCCTGGCCGCTAAAGCCAATCCGAACAGGCCATTGATTCGCAAAGTAGTCGGAGGGCTGGGAGATATCTGCCACCGGAGGTGGAGGTGGCTGGAGCCGCGCCGTGGGCTGGGCACGCGGTGCACGTGTGCGCGTCGGCGTTGGAGTTCGCATAGGTGTCGGTGTGGGCTGACCGGGGCGCAGAACGCTGATGGTCTGGGCAGGGGCTTCTTTGAAATTCCCATTTGCATTATAGGCGCGCACGGTCAGTTGGTAATCGCCCGGAGTCCCACTTTGCCAGGGGATTTGGATGCTCAGCATCGTCTGGCGCGCGGGGCTGGCGCTGGTCACCGTGTTGAAAATCTCCTTGCTCATCCAGAGCTCCACGCGCTGGATCCCGCTCACGTCGAGCGCGCTGATGGTGACCGTAATCGAATCCCCGGCAATCAAATTTGTGCGGTCGACGACAAAACTGACCGTGGGAGTGTGTGTATCGGCGACAAAAACCTTGAGTGGAGACGAGTCCGTCGTCTGGTCTTGCGTATCGTGGGCGCGGACGATCAGAGTGTGATTTCCGGCGGCAAGCGCATTCCAGGCGAACACAAATGGCAGAGAGGGTGAACCGCTTGAATTCGTCGAAGTGGTATAGGAATAAAGCTGGTTGTCCACCCACAATTCCAACTGGGTCACCCCCGCCTCGTCTGTGGCGATGGCGTAAACCTGCAAGATACTGCCAAGCTCAACTTGCGGTGTGCCAATGGGGAAGACAATGCCAGCCGTCGGGCGGCGGACGTCAGGCGTTACGCTCACCAGCACTTCTTCCGGCGCGCTCGGCACGTTGTTAGAATCAAATGCCACCACGCGCAAGATGTGTGCGCCCAATTGGCTGGGCGTCCACGGGATTTCGACGGAATAGGCGGGGAGGGCAGGGGGAGCATTCTCGACACGGACCGGGGTATTGTCGTCGGTTAATTCAATCCGGCTGATTGAATTGTTGCTCGCGGCAAAGGCGACAATATAAACGGTCTGGCTAATGCTCACCTGTGTGTTGGTCACAGGGGAAACGACTTGGACGACGGGCGCGATGCTCGAGGAATGACCGCTGGGCGTCGAGAGCGGAGCGCCAAGGGTCATGGTGGCTGCCGGCGGTGTGGGGCTGGCGGGGGTGGTCGATGGGAACACCACAAGTGGTGGCGTGTTGGCAGGCGTCGTCGATGCCCGCTCAGCCGGTGGGACGGCAGTCACGGTTGCTGGTGCAGGCGCCGATATAGTGTTGGTAGTGCACGCTCCTGCGGCTACAACTAATAGGAACGCAGAGGCGAAAATGAGAAAGTGTTTGGGCAAACCCATGGAATCTAGATTCGGAAGATCAGATTGGAGACATCCTGCGATGATTTTTTGGGCAGACGCACAGGTTACCGTGGGGATGTTGACCGTCATTATATCGCATTTCACGAGAGCGTCAAGGATAAGCACAAACGGTATTCCTCATCTCCTGCATGTTCTGCGCATTTGATTGACACGTAATCGAATGTATGTTACAGTTTTCCCGGCGCCAAAAACTATGGGAAACGGTATGCACAACACGATTACCGATGTTTCGGGCATCCAGGTTGGACACTATACGGACCTGGTGAATGGTACTGGTTGTACCGTCGTTCTTTGCCCTCCGGAAGGCTCGATCGGCGGCGTGGACGTGCGCGGACCTGCGCCCGCTACGCGCGAGACGGACTTGCTGCGCCAGGGTCACCTGGTGGAACGAGTCAATGCCATCCTGCTGACCGGTGGCAGCGCCTTTGGTTTGGATGCGGCGAGTGGCGTACTGAAGTTTCTTGAGGAAAAGGATTTAGGGTATGACACAGGTGTTGCCCGTGTCCCAATCGTTCCCGCCGCCGCTATCTTTGACTTGGCCGTGGGCAATCCCTGGATGCGCCCAAACGGAGATGCGGGCTACCAGGCGTGCCTCGTCGCCGACTCGAATGCAATAGCTGAGGGTTGCGTGGGCGCCGGAACCGGCGCGTCCGTGGGCCATTTATTTGGCATACAATTCGCGACCAAAGGGGGACTTGGCACCGCCAGCTGCCAGTTGGAGGAGGGAATCATTGTAGGCGC
>JBLMXX010000324.1:0-16629 GCA_050257995.1 Acidobacteriota bacterium
GGACCCGGCGAAGCGGTGTTCCAGATAAAATGCAAGGACGCATCGTCTCGCACGATTACCGGGGAACCCGATAGTGAGATGTTATTGAAATACTGCCCGCGCCAGGCGCCTGCCGAGGGCGGCGGCAGATTGATTGGCGTATACGACAACCGTGCCAACCCGTTAACATGGTTGTCATAGTATTCCATCTGCACAGTATGGAACCCGCTCGAGAGGCCGACATCCGCTGTGTAAGATGTCGCGGATTGGTGGAACCACTTGTCGATCACCAATCGTCCATCCACCCACAGCCGGACGCCGTCATCCGCGGTTGTGGTGAAGCGCCAGGTGCCCGAGTTTAAATAGAGATTGCGCGTCCAGCGCACCGAAAAGTGATCGGCAGGGATGGAGGGGTCGGGCGACCCGGTGCCCCAATCAAAGTTGATATTTGCATCGTCCCGTACCAGCGTCGGGGAACCGGAGAGATCCTGATTGGAAAAGTATTCTCCCCGCCAGCTGACAATGGCGCCTTCCAGTGCCCACGAGACCCGCGCGGTGCCACCCATGACCCGATTATAGTACTCTACTCTGACCGTGTGTGAACCTGCGGTGAGGTAGATCGTGCCGGTATGGGTGGTAGGACCCTGGTCGTACCACCAGTCGGTCGTAATGCGGTTGTCCACCCACACGCGCATGCCGTCGTCGTTGACGATCGTAAAGACCCAATTCCCGGTAGTGTTGAAATAGACTTGCCGCGTCCAGCGGACTGAGTAGTTGCTGTTCCCAACCACCCCGGGAGCAGGAGATGTAAATTCGGCCCAGGAAAAATTGATCTCCGGATCGCCACGCCGCAGGACAGGCGCGCCGGACAGCGTTATGTTGTTGAAATACTCGCCCGTCCACTGGAAAGTGTCAGCCGCTGGAGCGGCCAACGCTGCCGGCGCGGTAGCCATCGCGACGAACAAGAGAACGAACCCCAAGCAAATCCAAAGTGTCTTCATCATGCCTCCTTTTCCGGAACCAAGAACTCCGGACCAGAATATGGCCAAGACAATGACGCTCGACCATTCTGCGCGATCATTCTAAACCTGGAGAGGCAAAGTATCAACGGAAGATAGTCGGAATTTGCATCCAACAAATGGATAACCTTTTTCGCCGGATTGCCACCACCTTTGGATGACCCGGTCCACCACAAATGTTGCACGTGCATCCCTGGGGTCATCGCACGAGCATTTCGCCGGTAACATAAATAACGTCCCGGGCGGATTCATTTCGCCCAGGACATTTTCATTTCAAACTGTCCGGATATAGTGTGCCGTTTATGAATGGTTTTTAATTTGAGAGAAAACGCGTAACACCAATGCCGGGAGGACGTTTACTCCTTTGTTAGTGTCGACTGCAACTTGTTTGGTATGCCCCCATCTTTGACGACTTTTGTCCTCATTGGTATGGGCTTGGCATTCTCCGATTGCCAAGTGACCAAACAATCACGTGCTGCATGAAAGCAGCGAAAAGTAAGGAGAAAGCACGCATGAGTAGAACGTCTCGAGTAGCGGGCGGACTAGCGCTCGTGCTCGCAATACTGGTAGGTCTGGGCGCCATGACGGTATCCGCTCAGGGTCCTACGACCACGCCGACTCCGGCGCAGGCGCCGGCGGCTGCCGCTTCAGGTTCATTCAAGGACGATCCCGCGACAGCCAATACGCTTGGAAGTGCAGTAGCGAGCCTCCCCGCGAATTCAGCGGCGTGGTTCCGCTTTGACTATGACACGGCGGGAAATCAAGTCCCGCGGCCTATGGTGACGGTCCGGATGTTTAACGGAGTCCAGAACGGACTAACGTATGAGATCTGGTCGCCGGAGAGAATGCAACCCAACTGGTTCGACAACGTACCGGTCGGTCGCGGCACTCAGGAAGTCATTCCCGACTGCACCGTAACGCTTCCCGACAATACTATTACGCGGTGTACGACGAACGATTTGACCTGGGTTGGCGGTTTTGGCGCCCCGGGCACTTACTATATCCGCGTCGTCAATAATACGAACAACGCGGTTGCCCCCGCCATTATCGTCAGCGGCCCCGGTCTGGCACAGTGCCAGGCGGCTTCCGGGTTGCCGGCCCAGGGTCAGACCCTGGGCAGCAATCAGGGCTTTACGATCGCTCAGTGCACGGACCCCACGCTGGACCAATTGCAGACTCTGAGACAGCAAACCACATCGGGTCAGGCGAATACCACGGCTCCGGCCGCAGCGCCGACCGCAGCGGCTACAGAGGCGCCCGCGGCGACCTCAACGCCGGCTGCGCCGGCTACCGCCGCCGCATCGCCGACGGGAGCCGCCACTTCGACTCCGGCTGCGGCACCCAGTGCAGCGGCAACCGAAACTACTACTCCTATGACTGGAACGGTTCCATCCGCAACGGATACTCCCTCCGGCACAGGTAGTCAGGCTCCATCTGCCGCGGGCACAAGCCCGGCGACGGGTGTGACCGGACTGGCGGCAGGGCAAAATGCTACCCTTGGATCGTTCTTGACGGACAGCCAGGGGCGCACGCTTTACATATTTATGAAGGATACGAACAATACCAGCACTTGCACAGGCACTTGTGCCCAGACCTGGCCGCCGTTTAGTTCACAAGGCGCTCCGCAGGCCGGGTCCGGCGTTACGGCGTCGATGGTCGGTACGACCTCACGCAGTGATGGGACGACTCAAGTCACTTACAACGGTCACCCACTGTACTACTACTCGGGAGACAAGAATATGGGTGACACGAATGGGCAGGGCGTCGGTGGAAACTGGTTCGTCATTTCACCGTCTGGCACTCCCGTCCAAGCTGCCGCTCCCGGCGGGGCAGCTACGACCGCACCGTCCGGTAACGGCGGATATGCGCCTAACCCTTCGGCTAGCCCGACTCCCTAATCGTCGCACGTACACTTGACAAGTTACCAAAACAATGTCCTGGGCGGATTCATTTCGCCCAGGACATTTTCATTTCAAAAGGAATCTGGTCTTGAGCCGCGAGGGCCAATGCAAGGGGCAGCTTAAATTGCGCCAGGCAAACCAGGTGGTTGCCAATTGCTGTTTACTCAACCTGGCTTCCCCATAGACCTCTCGATTAAAGGCTTGTACAATCAATTCGATTTCGCTCTCGAATACGGGGAACCGGGTTTGGAGACGCAGGCCATATTCTAATGGGATTCTGCGTTGCCATAACGAAAAAGGGGGAGGGGAGTGGATAAGTCTTGCCGTCGACCGTGACCTGGCGTTCTTCCATGCTTTCCAGAAGGCTGGACTGCGTGCGTGGAATCGTTCGGTTGATCTCATCCGCCAAAAGGATATTGGTCATCACGGGACGTGGAGAGGAATCAGGATCGTCGATCGGAGGTAAGGGCTGAGAAATTGGGGGATGTCGGATTTGAGCCTCATCGTGATGTTTCTCTCATTCCGTTTTCAGGTATTCGACATATCGGTTCACCTTTTTAAAGCCGATCGATTCATAAAGTCGCAATGCAGGTGTATTTGAGACTCCGGTAGAGACGCACACGCGGTCCATTCCGCGTGCCCGCATCCGGCGCAACCCCTCGAGTAGTACGGCTCGCGTCAGTCCTTGCCGGCGATATGCCGGGCGCGCCCCCACCGGGCCAAAATCGCCGATCCGGTTGACCGGGTCGATCCAGCCATTCACATAAGCGGCGATGACACCATCCGGCGCGACGGCAACCACGTCGAGTTCGCGATGGTAGCCGGGTAGCTGCATCAACTGTGCGTAATCGTCGTCACTGACGTTGCCGACGGTCCACGGATGCCACACCTCGCGCTGAGCGGCGGCACGGTTTGAGATTTCACCCGCGTCTGCCAGAGCGCGAACCTGGCACCCGGTGGGTAACGCTGCTTCTGGAATCGGCTCGTCCAACGAGCGCAGCAAATTTACCTCGGAGCGGTCCGCGTCGGGGCGCTGGAACCCTTGCATTTCCAGAAACGTAATTCGCTTGGCATCGTCCTGCCGGGCACCGCAAACACAATGCCCACTCCAGCGAGACGCGTCGGTCCGGCGGAGTTGCGCTAGACGCGTTTCCGCCCATGCCATCGCCTCTGTTTCGATGCCGGACCATCCATACTCCGGTAACACTTGGAAGTCGACCGACGGGTCTTCGCCCAAAACTGCGTAGCCGACCAACTTGCCCTCATTACCGTGCCAGAGGCGAAAGTGTTCTTGAGGATTCAAGTGACACGCCAGAATAAAGAATACCCACATCAGATCGCCGACGTGCCAATAGCGCCAGTCACTGGCATGCGAACGCGCCTCCATCAGCAAGCCCTGCATATGTATCAAGTCCTGAACGGTCTCGTAGGGCCGCGATGTCCACGCGCGCAAGGGCGCGGTCTGGGAGAGATTCGGATGCATAGGTTGTCACCACTAATCCCCGGTGCTCGCGGCGGCGGAGACGGCGGCCGCCGGCATTCGTCCGACGCGGATCGAGAGTCCGACCGCGACAAAGGCTAGAATGGCGGCGGAGAAAAACGCGATTGTATAATCGCCCAGTGCATCGCGCAACACGCCCCCGAGGAAAGCGGCAAGCGCTGCGCCCAGCATATGCGTGAAAAATATCCAGCCGTACAAGACTCCAACCGACGCGCGGCCAAAGCGTTGTGCCGTCAGGTTGATGGTCGGCGGCACGGTCGCCACCCAGTCGATGCCGTAAAAGACTGCAAAGAGCAAAAGACCGCTCAGGTCCTGCACGAACGGGAGTAGCGCGATCGAGCATGCCCGCAGTCCATAATAAACCGCCAGCAGCCAGCGGCTATCCACCCGGTCGCTGAGCCAGCCGGACGCAAGCGAGCCGATGACGTTCAACGCGCCCATTAACGCGATTGCCTCTCCCGCCGCCTGGGCTGTAAAGCCGTGCTCGACGGCGTGTGGCAAGAGATGCGTCCCGATCAATCCGTTGGTCGTATAGCCGCAGATGAAAAAGCTGCCGGCGAGCAGCCAATAATCGCGTGTGCGAATTGCCTGTCGCAACGGGGTACGACGCGAGTCGCGCTCTTCTCCGCGCCCGGTCGCGATGACCTGGTCTCCGAAAGGGCGCTGGTGGACGTCGGCCGGATGTTCGCGCATGAGCAACAGGACAGGGACGACAAGCACGGCGACAATAACCGCGGCGACGGTGAGGGCTCCACGCCATCCCTGTGCGGCATTCAAGCTGACCATGGCTGGAAGGAACACCAATTGCCCAGCCGCCGATGCCGCCCCAAAGATTCCCAGGACCAGCCCGCGATTTTTCACAAACCAGCGTTGCGCCACGGTCGCGCCCAGCACATTGGCGACCATTCCCGTCCCGATGCCGATGATCAAGCCCCAAAAGAGGTGCAGTTGCCACAACGCGTTCAATTTCAGCATCGCGACCAGGCCCATCGCAATCAGGCCCAGCCCCATCGCCATTACACGGCGTACGCCAAACCGGTCCACCAGCGAGCCGCCCACCGGCCCGCCCAAACCATACCATAGGATACTGAGAGCGGCGGCGAAAGAGACATCGGCGCGGGTCCAGCCGAACTCGGTTTCGAGTGGCAGGATGAGCACTTGGGGGGTGGTGCGGATGCCTGCGGAGGCCAGGAGGGCGAGCATGGTCACCGGTGTAATGATCCAGGCATAGTGAAACACCAGGTTGGAGTTCCCGCGATGCGGTGATTTCAACTCTGGTGTTTGGCGATGCCGTCCATCTTGAATGGCCATATCCGCCTCTTCTTCAAAGCGAGTGTAACTGCGAGGATTTTGCCTCGATGCTCCGAGGACGGCAGCCAGTATAGCACAATACTCTATGGCAACCAAACCGTCTGCAGGTTCCGGACGCCAAGTCCAGGCGGTGTTTGCCTCAACGCTCGTCCAGTACAACTTGAGGTACGGGAGACGGCATCCGCCTGAACGTCCGCAGGGCGAGAAACAATCCCAGGCTGGTGAGCGCCGCGCCAAGGAAGAACGCAGCTCCCGGCACATGGAAAGCGTGCCCCGGTGCGGTCGCGTAACTAAAGATGCTGGTCGCGGCGACGGGTCCGATGATCGCGGTCAGACTCATCACGCTCGTCAGCGCCCCTTGGATCGCGCCTTGCTCGTCGGGTCGTACCGCGTTCGAAATGAGCGCTTGCGCGGCGGGCTGCGCGATAAAGCTCAGCGCCGTACCGACCAGGATTACATAGATCATCCAACCCTGGGTCGCGAGCCCGTACAAGAGAAAACTCGCGATCGAATTCAGGAGGCCAATGACCAGTGCCAACCGCTCGCCCCAGCGCGGCAAAAGCACTCGGATCAGCCAGCCCTGCACCACCATGGAGGCGATACCCACCAGCGCCAGCGTTAGCCCCTGCTCCCAGGTGTTCCACTGGAAGCGAAAAGTTGTGTAAAGGATCCAGGTGGATTGCAAAGCCATTCCCGCCAGGCTGGTACAGACGATGACGAGGGTCAGGTTTGTCACGACGGGATAGCGCGCTAACGAGCCGAGCGATGCCAGCGGATTGGCGCTCCGCCACTCAAATCGGCGGCGATGTACCTGCGGGAGTGATTCGGGAAGAACAAAAAAACCGTAAAGCCAGTTGAGCAGAGTGAGCACACCCGCGACCATGAAAGGCACGCGGGGGCCCAGACTGCCAAATGCTCCGCCTAGCACGGGTCCAATGATAAAGCCCAACCCGAATGCGGCTCCAATGACCCCAAAGTTCTGCGCCCGCTTCTCCGGCGGACTTACGTCGGCAATGTAGGCATTCGCCACCGTAAAGCTGGCAGCCGTCATGCCCGAGATAATGCGACCGATAAACAGCCACGTGAGGGACGGCGCGAATGACAGGAGGATGTAATCCAGCCCGGCACCCAAAAGCGACACGAGCAGAACCGGGCGGCGCCCATACCGGTCGCTGAGCGCGCCGAGAAGAGGAGCAAAGATGAACTGCATCGCGGCGAACAGGGAAATAAAGAAACCATAGTACTGGGCCGCCGCACTCAAATCGCCGTTCAAGAATGAGGCGATGAGTTGAGGCAAGATGGGAAAGACGATCCCAACTCCCAACATATCCAAAAAGATGGTCACTATGATGAACGCCAGTCCGGCTCGTTGTCTATGCACTCTATCTCCTTACGGATCCATCAAATCAAATTATAGTCGAGCGTCATGGGGAAGCCCGGCTCGTTTCGGGAGGCGATAGAACTCCCCTGGCCCGTAATGCCCCGCAGGTTGCCGGTCCCAGAGCCCGGCACAATGGACAAGGTTATGCTCGCCGTGCCGCCGTCGTCCGTGCCGCTGTGCTGGAGCACGAAACTCCCCGACCGGGCACCTATGTGACCGACAACACGTTCCAATCCGATAAAAGTGGCCGTGCCGTCTCCGGGGTAGAACATCAAGTATTCCAACGTACCCTCGCCTTCGATATCCCCGTGGAAGGTTTTGGTCACGCTGGCGCGGGTAAATTTCGCGCCCCCCTCGACCTCAGAGTATGGTTTTTCATCCCAGCCCTTCACCTCAAAGGTTGCCTTTGCTATTGTGCCCATCGCGGTCTTCCTCCATTTCTAGACAAGCGGCATAGAACATTTGTGCGCTATAGTTTACCACAACAAGGGGTTGCCGACAATAAATATTTTATTTGAATTTTGCTAGTCATAATGTGGTAGAGGTGTCTGCGCAGAATGATGAGAGGAGTGTATTTTATACGGTCTTTTTGTAGGACGCGAGGTTCATAATTCTACCGATGTCACGCGCGCTCGATTCTGTTATGCTGGCACGGGTTCTGAAATGAGGGAGGACTATGCAGGTCTCTGTGGCAGGGATAGGTCAAACTCCGGTCGGCGAACATTGGGACAAAGGTGTGCGTGAATTAGCCGCCGAGGCGTTACTTTCAGCACTGCAGGATGCCCACGTGGACCAGGTGGACGCGCTTTACGTCGGAAACATGTTGAGCGGCGAATTGGTTGAGCAGGAGCATCTGGGCGCGCTCGTTGCAGATGCATTGGGTCTGCAGGGCGTTCAAGCCTTCAAAGTCGAGGCGGGCGGCAGTTCGGGCGGAGCCGCAGTGCACGCGGGTTATCTTGCGATCGCCTCAGGGCAGAGTGACCGGGTCGCGGTCGTCGGCGTGGAAAAAACGACGGACGCCCATCCTCGCGCCGTGACGCGAGCGCTCGCACTGGAACTGGATGGTGAGTATGAATCGCCAAACGGCATCACTTTCGATTCTTTGAATGCGCTCTTGATGAGACGCTATATGCACGAGTTCGATCTGATCGAAGAAGATTTCGCATGTTTTCCCATGAATGCTCATAGGAATGCGCAGACGAATCCCTACGCCATGTTCCGCCGTCCCATCACGCGGGACGCGTATCGGAAAGCGAAAAAGGTTGCCGGTCCGATCAGCGTGCTCGATTCGGCGCCGGTCAGCGATGGAGCCGCCGCGGTGATCCTCTGCCGCACCGACCGACTGAATGGGAATGGCGCACGGGCTGTCTCGGTCCGTGCGAGCACCGTCGCAACGGAGACCGTCTCGCTCCACTCTCGCCTGGATCCGTTGTGGTTGGGCGCTGTCGAAACTGCATGCAACAAGGCGTATGCGATGGCGCAAGTCCAACCGGGCGATATTGATCTCTTTGAATTGCATGACGCCACCACGCTCCTTGCTCCAATGTCGCTAGAGGCGGCGGGTTTGACTCCGCGCGGCACGGGCGTCTACGCGGCGCGCGATGGCGAAATTGGAATCGCGGGTCGGATTCCGATCAGCACGCTGGGCGGACTAAAAGCACGCGGGCATCCGGTGGGAGCGAGCGGGGTGTATCAGATCGCCGAGTGCGTGCAGCAATTGCGTGGGGAAGCGGGCGCGAACCAGGTCCCTAATGCGCGCGTGGCAATGGCGCAGTCGCTCGGCGGTATGGCGGCGACTGCTGTCACGCATATTCTGATAAAGTAGAGTCCAGTTAATGAGGAGATGACCGAGTGAGCGCTCTATATACTCCGGCGTGGGAACGCCATCTGCTTTACAGGGCATACGAGGGCCGCCGCCCCGCCGTCGCGACTTGGCCCCGATCCGCCGTTCAACCTGACGTGCTCGCACGAGCGTTTACCTATTGTGATTCGATCGCGTCATTCTACAGCCGCTCCTTCTATATGGCGACGAGTTTGTTGCCGTCCGAAAAAAGGATTGCTATCCGGGCGTTGTACGGCTTTTGCCGCGTGTCCGATAACATCGTGGATTCCGTGGGTGGAAACCCGGAAAAATCACTGGCGCTCTGGCGGCGCCAAGCCCTTGCGACCCAGCCTTCGGTGGACAATCTTGTGGCGTTGGCATGGCAAGAGACGCGGCGGCGGTATCGAATTCCCCAGCGCTACGCCGAGCAATTGATCGAGGGTGTCGCGCGCGACCTGCAGCAGAAACGCTATCATAATTTTGAAGAGGTGGCGGCGTATGCCTATGGCGTGGCATCCACGGTCGGACTCATGAGCATGCATATCATCGGGTTTTCTGGTCCCCAGGCCATTCCCTACGCGATCAAGCTGGGGGTCGCGCTCCAGGTCACGAATATATTGCGGGATGTGGCAGAGGACTGGCGGATGGGTCGCCTTTACCTGCCGCTGACGGAATTGGCAGAATACGGGCTGGACGAAGGGGATATTGCGGCGGGGCAAGTCGATGAACGCTGGCGCTCCTTTATGCGTTTTCAGATCACCCGCAATCGCCGGTTGTACGCCGAGGCGTGGCCCGGCATCGCGATGCTGCACCGCGATGGACGCTTCGCCGTCGCCGCCGCGGGCGAATTATACCGTGCGATCCTGGACGATATTGAAGCGCACGATTACGATGTGTTCCATCGTCGCGCGCACGTGAGCGCGTGGGGCAAGCTGCGACGGTTGCCCGCCATCTGGTGGCGGAGTCGCTAATGATGGACCGGTATGATTTCATCTTTGCCGGGGGCGGACTCGCCGGACTGTCTCTGGCGTACCAACTGGCGCATAGTCCGCTGCGCGATTCCAGGATGCTCATAATCGATCGCGATGCCAAGACACGCAACGATCGGACGTGGTGCTTTTGGACGACCCAACCGACGTGCTTCGATCAGATCGTGGCACGCGAGTGGGCCCGCTTTCAGTTCTACGGGGACGGGTTTGATAGCGAGATCGCTCTGGGCGATTACCATTACAAACTCATTCGGGGCATTGACTTGTATCGCTTGGCACAGCGCGAATTATCTGCACTGTCGAAAGTCGAGTTCTTGCAGGCGCGAGTGGACCAGGTTGAGGATGGCACAGAGGCCGCGCAAGTTTCTGCCGGAGGGCGAAACTATTCCGGGCGGTGGATTTTCGACAGCCGGTTTGATCCACGGCTGTTCCAAGTCGACCCCGCCCGTCACATTTCCCTTTGGCAGCATTTCAAGGGTTGGGAGATCGAAACTGCCGAGCCCGTTTTCGATCCGGATGCCGCAACGCTTCTCGATTTCCGCACTCCGCAAAAACAGGCGATGCGGTTCTTCTATGTACTGCCATTCTCCCGCCGGCGTGCTCTGCTGGAATACGTGTCTCTCTTGCGAGATGATTACGATATGGCCATAAAGGAATATGTTGAAAACACGCTGCAGATTAAGGATTATCGCATCGTGTCGCGAGAAGGCGGGGTCAGCCCATTGACCGATTATGTTTTTCCGCGGCGCGAGGGCGGTCGCATTTTGAACATCGGCACTCGCGGCGGGATGATCAAGCCATCCTCCGGGTATGCCTTTCTGCGTATTCAGGAAGACTCGCGCGCGATTGTACGCTCCCTACTCGCCGTGGGGCATCCTTTTGCCGTGTCGTCCGGTTCGCGCCGCTACCGCCTGTATGACAGTCTGATGCTCGAGATTATGGCGCATCACGGCGACCAGATCAAGCCGATCTTTACATCGCTGTTCAAGAATAACCCGATCTCGCGCGTCCTGCGCTTTCTCGACGAACAGGGCTCGCCGGCAGAAAATCTCTTGCTGATCGCCAGCCTGCCGCCGGAATTATTTTTGCGGGCGCTATTCCAATTTCGGCGAATCTCTTTCAATGGTAACGACCGGAAGGGATTCCGGTGGGACATGCAGAAATCATCAAGGAGGACAAATGACCACTCATCCTAGCGCGCTCATCATCGGCGCGGGCCTCGGAGGGATCGCCGCGGCGGCGCGGTTAGCGCATCACGGCTACCAGGTGACCGTGCTCGAGAAGAATGCGGCATCCGGCGGCCGCTGCGACCAATTCACGCGCGACGGACACCGCTTTGACATCGGTCCCACGCTCTTTTTGATGCCCGAAATCTTTGCCGAAACCTATGCGGCACTCGGAGCGCGGATGGAGGACCAGCTTGACCTGCGCCGGATCGATCCCACCTATGCCGTCCGCTTCGACGATGGCACCACACTCTCTCTGACATCGGATATGCACGCGATGCAGACGCAATTGGAGGCGTTAGAGCCCGGTAGTTTCGGCGGGCTTTTGCGCTACCTTGCCGAAGGGCATTTGCATTACCACACCTCGCTCCGCCGTTTCGTCGGGCGAAACTTTTACAGTTACCTGGACTATTTCAGCATACAGAATCTGCCTCTATTGTTCCAACTCAAGGCGCTGGTAAAACACTATGACAACATCGGTCACTATTTCCGTAGTCCACAACTCAAAGCCGCGTTCACGTTCCAAAACATGTACCTGGGCTTGAGCCCCTACGATGCGCCGGCGACTTTTTCTCTGCTTCAATACACGGAAATGGCGGGCGGCGTGTGGTATCCGATGGGGGGATTATACCGGGTGATCGAAAGCTTGACCTCGCTTGCCGAGGCGCAGGGCGTCCGCTTTCTGTACGATACGCCGGTCCAGCGGATCGAGGTCGAAGGCAAGCGCGCGACCGGTGTGACTCTCAAAGACGGCAGCCGGATGACCGCCGATGTCATCATTGCCAACGCGGACTTGCCCTATGTGTATCGCGAGTTGCTGCCCGATCGGGCTGAAGCGGAGCGGTTAGAGCGGCTCAAATATACTTGCTCGGCGCTCATGTTCTACTGGGGAGTTGACCGGGTGTACCCGCAACTGGGCACCCACAACGTATTCCTCTCCGGGGACTATAAGGACAGTTTCGATCGCATCTTTCAAGATCACTCGCTGCCGGATGAGCCGAGTTTTTACGTGCATGCTCCCACGCGTGTGGACCCTACGGCGGCGCCTGCGGGCCAGGATACCCTTTTCGTTCTGGTCCCGGTAGGACACCTCGATGCGAGCGTGCCGCAGGATTGGGAGGCGCTGAGGTCACGCGCGCGGACATCCGTCCTCCAGCGCCTCGCGAAAATGGGCATTCGGGATTTGGAACAGCATCTCAAGTTTGAGGTGAGTTATACCCCGCGCGATTGGTTGACGCTCTACAACGTCGCGAAAGGCTCTGCCTTTAGTTTGAGCCATAATTTTATGCAGGTGGGTTATCTGCGCCCGCAGAACCGGCATCGCCGGTATCAGAATCTGTACTTTGTCGGAGGCAGTACCCATCCGGGCACTGGCTTGCCGATGGTGCTGATTTCAGCCCGCCTGACGACAGAGCGGATCCTGGAGCAGGCTTACCAGCCTCAATTCGCGACCAAAGGAGATGCTCGTCTCTTGCAAGCGGCGTGAAATGCTACATCACATGCCTGACCACGGTCTGAGCCAGTGGCAATGACGTAGCACTGCAACTACCTGTTCGGGTATTGACTGTCAACAAGCAATCCGTTAAGATAGCCCCATATCAATAGGTTCGTTTCCAACCTGTGTCGATTGCAGGTGGAGGCAGAGCGTGATGTCGCGTGATGTCACATACTTCTGGAGATCGTCAGCGCTCTCCAACACGGTTCGCCGTCCGGTAATCGCGGCGAGCTTTATTCGGCGCGCGTCCGTGGTTGGTACCGCCATACGAATTTTTGAGCAGGCCCCAATAGGGTCTGCTTTTAATTTTCACTATGAGATCGTCGAGGTGTTTTGCGTAAATGCCCCAGCCGAGGATCAGCGTTAGCCATCTTTTCAAGCGCTTTGATTTGAATGGAACCGATTTCGTCGCCTTACAGGATGTGAATTGCACTGTTGTGGAAGCCGAGTTTTGCTGCATCGTCGGTCCGAGCGGCTGCGGCAAAAGTACCCTCTTGCGCATTTTGGCAGACCTGGACCAGCCCACTTCCGGTGAACTCCTCATCGAATCTGATGAATCCAAGCGCCCCCTCACGGCAATGGTTTTCCAGGAGCAGAGCATATTCCCGTGGATGACGGTGGAACAGAACGTCGGGTACGGCTTGCGGATGCGCCACGTCGCACCGGGCGTCCGCGGTGAACGGGTCCTGCGGTATCTGAAAAAAGTCGGACTGGAGCATTTCGCCCAAGCCTACCCGCACCAACTCTCGGGAGGCATGAAGCAGCGCGCGAGCATCGCCCGCGCCTTTGCGACCGATCCGCAAATTCTGTTAATGGACGAGCCGTTTGCAAGCGTGGACGAGCAGACGCGCGCGCTGCTGCAAGAAGAGTTGCTGAGGGTTTGGGAGGAGAACCGCAAGACAGTCGTCTATATTACACACAGCATTGACGAAGCCATTATCCTCGGCGACCGCGTCCTCGTCATGTCCGCGCGCCCCGGTCGAATCAAAGCGGAAGTGCAGGTCGATTTGCCGCGCCCGCGCTCGGTCTATGAACTCAAGTCAACCCCTGCGTTCGGCGCGCTCGTCGCGCGCGTGTGGGAACCGCTGCGCCGGGAGGTCCTCGCGAGCTACGGGCGCGAATCGCGCGCCGAATAGAACCATGTTGCTAGTTGTCATTGGGGAGATCCAATGGGTCAAGATGTTCGGGTAGACAAAACAAGAGCACCGGCGGCCCCGCTCCGCTGGCGCGACCGCTGGTTCAATGGAGCCGGCGCAGAGCGTATGGTTTCCATCACGTCGCCGATCCTCCTTCTCGTCGTCTGGGAAGTGCTCGTACGGGTCGGCTTGCTCGATGCCCGTTTCTTCCCGGCACCCACTTTTATCGTCTCGACCTTTGTCCGCCTGGTCCTTTCCGGCGAGCTTTTCACTCACGTCTCGATCAGTCTCATCCGAATTGCGGTTGGATTTCTGATGGGTGGGGTTCCGGCACTCGTTCTCGGTATCCTGATGGGACTCTCGCGGATTGTGCGCGCCGCGCTGAACCCAATGGTCGGCGCGCTGTATCCCATCCCCAAGACTGCCATCTTTCCCCTCCTCATGGTCATTTTCGGGATCGGCGAGCCGTCCAAGTATGTTTTTGTAGCCATTGGCGTTTTTTTCATCGTGCTCCTGAACACGATGGCAGGCGTCATGGGCATCGAGCCGGTGTACCTTGATGTCGGCAAGAACTTTGGCGCCAATCGCCGCGAAGTCTTTATCACGATAGCCGTGCCCGGCGCGCTCCCAATGATCTTTACCGGCATCCGGCTGGCGTGGGGCAATGCCCTATTGTTGATCGTCGTCGCGGAATTGTTGGGCGCGCGCACCGGCTTGGGGGCGTTTATCTGGAACGCCTGGCAAACTTTTCAGATCGAGCAAATGTACGTGGGATTTATCGCCGTCTCGTTCATCGGTTACGTGTCATTTCTGGCTTTGGACGAATTGCAGCGTTGGCTTATTCCATGGAAAGGGCTTCAGGCGGTCTGACGGCCTAATTCGTCGAATCACCCCAAAGGAGCAGAAAATGAACAAGTACGTGCGTATTGTGATCGTCCTCGGCATCGGTCTCTTGGTCACCGCCGCTTGCGCTCCCGCACCGGCTGCCCCGCCCCCGGCGACGCAGGCGCCTGCCATCGCGCCAACCAATGTGCCGGCGACGGCACCCACAGCCGTGCCGACTAAAGCGAGTGCCGCACAACCTGTCACCGTCAAGTACGGGCAGATTGGCGGCGTCAGCGATGGCGCGATCTTCATCGCGGAAGCCAAGGGATTTTTCAAAGAGCAAGGCATCACGATGGAGTACGTGCCCTTTACTTCGGCAGCCCAGATGATTGCGCCCTTGGGCACGAACGAATTGCAGATCGGCGGCGGCGCGATCAGTGCAGGGCTCTTCAATGCGTTTAACCGCGATGTCAAAATCCTTATTGTCGCCGACAAGGGGAATCAGAATCCGGGCAATGGCTATGAGGCCTACGTCGCGCGCAAGGATTTGGCGGACCAGATCAAGGGACCGAAAGACTTGAAGGGTAGAACCATTGCGCTTGCCGCGCGCGACATTTCCCCTGAATATTCCCTCGATGCCTACCTCCGCATGGGCGGCTTGACCATCAACGACGTAACCGTCGTGACGATGGGACACCCCGATATGCTCACCGCGCTGCAAAACAAGGCGATTGACGTGGGTGCACCGATCGAGCCTACCCTGACTCGAGTCCTCCAGGCGGGCGCCGGAACGCTTCTGACCCGCGTGGACGCCGTGGTGCCGGGAATCCAGGTTGCCGTGATCCTTTATTCGGAGAAATTCGCCCAAGATCAGCACGACGCCGCGGCGCGCTTTATGGTAGCGTACCTCAAGGGCGCGCGGCTGTATAACGATGCTTTTACGAAAAAGGACCCCAAAGCCCGCGCGGACGTGATCGATATCCTCGCCAAGGCGACTAAACTGGACGCTGCCCTTTTCGACCAGATGTATGTGCCCGGGATTGATCCGAACGGCAAGGTCAACGTCAAAAGCACGGACGACATCCAACAGTGGTTTGTCAAGAAGGGGTCTCTGCCAAAGGCAGCGGACCTCGGCAAACTCATCGATACATCCTTCGCCGAGGATGCCGTCAAGCAGCTCGGTCCGTACAAATGAAAGACCTGGAAGGTCCGCGAGATCTTCCCGGTTCTCAAAGGGGAACCATGCGAATTGATGTCTTTGCCCATATCCTGCCCGACCCATACTTCCACCGTCTGCTCGCGGTATCGTCGCCCGCCGCGGCGAATCTGCAAAAGCGCGTCAGCGCGATCCCGTCTATCCATGACTTGTCCGTCCGGTTCCGGATGATGGACCAGTTTCCGGGTTACTGCCAGATTATCTCGCTCGCCGCGCCCGCGATCGAATCGCTTGGCACACCGGACCGCTCGCCCGAATTTGCGACGCTCGGCAACGACTCGTTGGCAGAATTGGTGAGGCGCTATCCGGACCGCTTTGCCGGATTCATTGCCTCGCTCCCGATGAATGCGCCGGAAGCAGCGCTGCGAGAACTGGAGCGCGCGGTCGACCAACTCGGCGCGCGCGGCGTCCAGTTCTACTCGAACGTCAACGGCAAGCCGCTCGACCGTCCCGAACTCGAGCCGCTCTTTGCCGCGATGGCAGAACGGGACCTGCCAATTTGGATTCACCCGGAGCGCAATTCCAAGTTCGCCGATTATGTTGACGAAGAGGATGCCCGCTTTGAGCTGTGGTGGGTCTTTGGGTGGCCCTACGAAACCAGCATCGCCATGTCGCGCATCGTGTTTGCCGGGTATTTCGACAAGTATCCCAATCTCAAGATCATCACCCATCACGGCGGCGCCATGATCCCGTTCTTCTCAGGGCGTATCGGGCCGGGGTTGGATCAACTCGGCGCGCGCACGCCGGACCACCAAAAGCCCGCGCTCACCGACCACCATCTGAAACGCCGACCGTTCGACTATTTCAAGATGTTTTACGCCGATACCG
>JBLMXX010000325.1:0-6062 GCA_050257995.1 Acidobacteriota bacterium
CCACGAGATAACCAACGGTGCGTTGGCTCGCGTCCGCAATAGAAACGCCGCCGGCCCTTTCCGCCGTGGTGATCGAGGTCCCCACGCGGGTGTTGCGCTCGTCATAAACGATCAGCCCGCCTGCGTCTGCCAGCATGAACCCGGGGCGACCCCGCATCGCTCCCATGCCGCGACCATTGCCCGAGGCCGTGGGCAGACCGGCGAAAACGTCGCCTACACCACTCCAGGTCCCGTTGCGCTGATAAAATGCCGCGAGATCATCTAGCAAGCCATCCTGAGCGGCGACATTTTGCTGCGCCAGGAATTGGCGAAACTCGCGCCCCGCACTCCAATCTGTGAGAAGCGCGACCGTGGCGACGCCGACCAGAGTGACGGCGACGAACGCGAATGTCAGGCGAACCCACAAACGGTTCACTTGGGCACCTCGGTCTCACGAAACCGATAACCCACCCCGAAAACAGTCTCAATATAGTCGGAACCGATCTTTTTCCTCAAATTCTTGATGTGGCTGTCCAACGTGCGCTCCATCCCCTCGTACTCATACCCGAGTGCTTTTTCGACCAGCTCACCGCGCGTAAACGCATGGTCCGGATTCTCCATCAACACGCGCAAGATCTCGAATTCCGTGGGTGTCGTCTCGACAATCGCATCGTCGACTCGCACGCTGTGCCGGTCCGGGTCGAGAAGCAAGGCGCCGCTTGCGAGCATATGGGGCGCTTTCTGAGTGCTGCCGGTGCGGCGCAAGATTGCCCGCACGCGCGCAACTACTTCGCGCGGATTGAACGGCTTGGTCAAGTAATCGTCGGCGCCGAGTTCCAGGCCAAGAATCTTGTCTGTGTCTTCGACGCGGGCAGTGAGCATCAGTACCGGAATGTGAGCAAAGTGTTCGTCGGCGCGAAGCAGTCGCGTGATCTCCCAACCGTCGTGCTTGGGGAGCATGAGGTCGAGCACGACGAGATCGGGTCTCTCATGGCGAATGACGCGCAGTGCATTTTCACCGTCGTACGCAGTGAGAACGACAAAGCCGGCCTTTTCCAGGTAACTTGCGAGTAGGCGCGTGATTTGCTTGTCGTCGTCCACCACGAGAATGCGTCGAGGCATGTCCTATTTCCCGGGAGAGTCGATTCGGATTGAATTATAGCCGCGGAATAGAGAACAGGCAAAACCGGCCCTTTTGTCTGTTCCCGATTGGTATCACTTGTTCTGCAATTCAGCGACGACTTTTTGGACCGCGCTGACCTCCGCTATTTTGCCTTGACTGACCAGATCTTTGATCAACGTATTGGGATCAGTTTCCGCAGGTAGCTTTAGCCCAATCATTACTTGGTCGAGCGGCACCGCGCATTGTTGGCTTACGGTCCGCAGAGTCATGCTCCCTTTGATCTGGTTCGCGGGCAGGACCTGACCCGGTGGAAGGGAGGTGGGTGTCGCGTGGGTCGCCGCGCCGGGGGCAGTTGGCGACTCCGGGGTGACCGAGGTGAGCACGGTGCCTATGACTGTCGGTGACGTCGGTTGAGTAGACGCCGGCGCGGACGTGCCGAGTTTCACTGTGAGCGTGTCCCGGAGCGAGGTCACCTAAAAGCCGGGCACTTGCGCTTCGAGCTTGTTCAGAGCCGTAATGGCTGGAATAGTCGAAGGGATATTTCCTGCCGCGTACAGGTCTTCTTGCGAGATGCCCAGCCCGTTCATCACGTCCTGGAGCGTCATCCAGCCCTTTAAGTCGGCGGGCGTGAGCCGGGCGAGATCCGTACCGGCGCGACCGTTGGTCGCAAAATTGCCAGTGGCCTGAGCCACGAGCACCGTTCCGAACAAGGCAACCAGTGCCAGGATAGGTATGAGAAAACGGTTAACGTGCATGCGACATCTCTGCCTTCTTCGGAATCCATTTCCGAATCGGATCGAGCCATGTGGGCGCGAGCTTCACTTCGAGTGCACCTGGACGCGGGCACGCGTCGACGCAGGCGAGGCAGCCAATGCAGTTGCTGCTGATCGTGTCAACCGTGTCGACCGGCAACTTGACGGGACAGGGTTTCGCACAGACGGCACAGCCTTTGCAGGAATCCCCTTCCCGGCGGACCCGCAGCAGGCTGAGGTTACCGAACAGACTGATCGCTCCGCCAAACGGACAGGCATACCGGCACCATGCCCGCTCGATAAAGAGCGAGGAACCCAGGACGACGAGGACGATGGTGTAGGCGACCCAATTGGCGGCGGGATTGAAGGCAAAGAGCCATTCCAACCCAAACAGCGTGCGATAGGGATCGATGCCTCCGAACCACAGCGTGACCGTGGCGATGGTTTGGTAGAGGATGATACCAAGCATGAGGGAACGACCATAGCGGAGGATCCGGTCCCAACGCGCGGATACCTGGACCTCCCGCAAGTGAAGTCTGGTGCGAAGCCAGTTCTTCAAGTCCATCACCGCGCCAAAAGGGCAAATCCATCCGCAGAAGGCGCCGCCGACCAGAAGGACGCTGAGCAGCACTCCGATACCAAGAACGAGCGACGAGAGATGGATGTGCGAGAGAAATTGACCTTGCGAGATAAAGCGCCACGCGGTCTCGATGGCGCCAAAGGGGCAGAGCGCATCCATTGAAGCAGTGGTGCCGTCCTCCGTCGCCAGGTTGTGCTGAACGCTCGAATAAAGGATAAAGGCGGCAAAGCCGAACTGGACCAGATGACGAATTCGCTGGGTCCAAGCCATGCGGCGGCCGCGAGCGGCGGCGGGGGTTGAGACCGGGTTTTTCAAGTGAAGAAAGAGATTGGTGGGGGTCATGAAGATGCTCCTGTAGGGGCGCCGTCGCGGCAGAGTCGCGGCGCCCCTACTAATGTCTCCTACCGTGCCCAGCGGCCGCGGCCCATAAAGGGCTGACCGGCGGGCTGATTTGGCGCCGTGTGTTGCCCGGCACCGCAGTTGTCGCAGATGCCGTCCTTGTTTGCATCCACAAACCCCTGCCCCATCCCCAAACCGCGTCCCATACCTGCGCCCCGCGGCGACCACTTGGCACTGATCTGCGTGGTGACGTGTTCCTTCATTACATTGAGTTCCGCGTCCATCTGCGCCTGAGTGATGCGCTTGGCATCCACGGCAGCCTTCAGAGCCGCGGTGCGATTCGCCACTATGGCATCCACGATCTTGCTCACAGCCACGTTCTTGGCTTTGGCTACATCGGCGATCGTCTTGCCCGCATTCAGTTCCGCCACGAGTGCCGTCCGCTCCATTCCGAGCGTCTGGGCGGCGATGGCGACCAGTGAGTTTTGCGGTCCGCCGAGATGCAGACCGAGCCCGGCGGCGGGCGGGGTCGTCCCGGGACCTTGGGCGAACACGGTGCCTGCACCCAGCGCCGTCACGGCGATCACGGCGACGAGCGCCGCCGCCATTCCTACCTTCAACCACTTGTTCATGACATACCTCCGTTTTGTATAGAGCCTTTTGCTCTGTTTTCTTGACTCTAGTATAGCAATAGCATATGGAGAACTTGTGGAGAAGTGATGGGGGAGAAATGCAGAAAGGGATGCCATGATGCATCCCTTTCCTCGCGGGGTGGGTGTATTCGTAGATGGCACGGACCCCGCGCGCGGGGTCTGCGACGCTATTTGTCGCCGGTTGACGATTTTTTCTTGAGCATCTCCAGGTGCAGCACGCGCGTGAGACGTTCGTGGGCATCGGGCGGGACGCTGGCCTGCCCATAGTTCCGATACAGCGTGATCGTCTTGTTCAGAGTATCGACCATGACGCGGCAATCGTCACACCCGCGGAGGTGCTCCTCGATTTCAGCGCAGATGGCGCTTTCGAGTTCGCCGTCGAGATAGGCAGAGAGTTTATCTTTGAGTTCCCGGCAGACTAACGTCATCTGATCCATCGGGTCAGTTCCTTTCACTTGCCCGCCGGGCGCGATAGTATTCCGAAAGCTGGTTGCGCAGGATCATGCGGGCGCGATGCAAGCGGGTTTTAACGACCTGTATCGAAACGTTCAGAACGGACGCGGTCTCTTCAGTGGAGAGACCATCCAATTCACGCAAGACAAAAACCGCGCGCAGGGGCGGAGAAAGGGTCTCCACCGCCTCCTGCATCATCTCGCGCGCTTCTTGATTGAGCAGTTCGCTTTCAGGTTCATGCGTCCAATCGGTCAATTCACGCGGGATTTCGGACTCGGGACCTTCCAGGGCCGCATCGAGTGACACTGCCGTCGCCGGCTTGCGGAGCTTCATCAGCGTGTTGTTGTACGCAATTCGATAGAGCCAGGTCGAAAAACTAGAGTCGCCCCGAAAACTCTTCAGACCGTGGAGCGCGCTGATGAACGTTTCCTGGAGAACGTCCTCGGCATCACCCGGATTGCGCAGCATGTTCAACGCAAGGGTATAGACGCGGCTTTCGTGGCGATGCACAAGTTCAGTGAAAGCCGCTTCGTCACCGACCTGCGCCAGAGACACCAGGTCCTCGTCGCGTTGTGCTTCCTGGATCACGGGAATGGTCATGACCCTATTATACAACGGAAGTGGAATCCAA
Organism: Acidobacteriota bacterium; assembly: GCA_050257995.1. Taxonomy (GTDB): domain Bacteria; phylum Chloroflexota; class Anaerolineae; order UBA4142; family UBA4142; genus JBLMXX01. The sequence goes on from JBLMXX010000325.1 coordinate 4,511, forward strand.
CGCCAGTTGCAAGGTTTCCAAAGAAGGTGCGTGATGAAAACGCCGGTTCCCCACGATCAAGGTGGGGAGCATGGCCACTCTATCGTGCAGAGCACGCTGAAGGTTTGTCAAGACTTCAATTTCTTCGATCTCGATTTCGGGATGCTCGTGCCGCAAACGTGCGACTAACCGATTGGTTGGAATGCACCTGGGGCAGAGCCTGGATTTGTAATAGATGATTTTCATTTCAAACAGGCGTGCGGTCTCCTTGGAGAGACTGCACGCCAAACAGGAGGTTGTTCACCATTCTGTATTACGCGTGATTGGGTTGCTTGAAGACGAATCCGAGCAGGCAGGGCCCCCAGATGCCCATGGCGAGCGGCACGATACCGATAACGGCGACCATGATGCCGAGTGTGCCGCCCAGGATAAACAGCCCGGCGTAAATCAATACCATGCCCAGGATCACGCGCAATGCGCGCCCGGCGGTGCCTTGCATAAAATTAATTAGCGCGTTCATGATAATCTCCTTGTGTTGAATGATCTACTTGTTGAGATGCAGAGTAAACGAAAAGGTGACATCCTAGTGTTGGTGCACACGTTCGGCGCGATGCGCCAGATCGCCACGCAGGTAGGCCTGTACTGCGTCGTCGATCGTTTGCTTTTCGGTGAGGACCGGCTGGATACCGGCAGCTTGCAGTGCCTGGAAAGCCGGCTGTCCCATCCCACGCGCCAACAACCCCTGACAGTCCGCAATCACTTTGGCCAGGCCCAGGGCATGGGTATCGCCACCGGACGGGTGGTGCTCGTGCTGACCACTGTGCTGATGCGCGGGCTTGGGCCGGCGTTCGCGCGCGACCACTGCATTATTCTCAATAGTCAGCACTTCGTAGTAGAGCGCCTGCCCAAAGTGAGAGTGGATAGTCTTTCCATCGTCGGTGACGGCAGCAATCTTCATGATCATCCTCCTTTAATTTAGTACGGGTTCTTTTGCTTGTGGGTCTGACGCTTGCAGCGTCTGCAGCGCGGCTTGCAAGAATTGGTCCTCGGGCAATGCGCCTTCGAAATAGCTCGTATCATTGATGACAACCCGCGGCACTCCCATCACAGCATATTTCTCCGATAATTCGGGAAATTCGGTCGCTTCGATCATGTCCGCGCGCACCAGGTCGCTTTCGAGCGCCATCTTGTGCGCGAGCCGCACTGCGGCCGGGCAGTACGGGCACGTGGGTGTCACGAAGACCTGGAAATGCAAAGGTTGCGTGAGTTTGGCAAGCGCCTCTTTCGTGTTTTTCGACAGTCCGGATTCCCCCTTGGAAACATCCAGAATATCGTCGATGAGTGAGCCGAACTCATATCCCGAGGGGATGCCAAAATAGCGGATGCCGTAATCTTTGCCGTCCATGACCACCGTCGCGGGCACCTTGTCGATCTGGAACTCGGATGCCTTCGCCCAGTCGGTTTGGATATGGTGGGTTTCAAGCGCAATCTTGGGAGAAAGGGAGGCGACCTCCTCCAGCAGTTGCCTGGTTTCGCTGCAATAGGTGCAGTTTTCGTCATCTACAAACAGGGC
>JBLMXX010000326.1:0-4166 GCA_050257995.1 Acidobacteriota bacterium
GCGCACGCCCATGCAGGCGTTGAGGTCTTCTTTAAGCCTGTCGACCGAGGAAGCCTGTTCAAATGCACGCCGGCGGAAGAAAAAGATCTCCAGCAGCCATTCAATCAAGACACCTACCAGAAATGCGACGATGAGCCACAACAAGTTTGTCATGTCTTCCTCCGTGAAATCTGGAATAGGACCAGGGGGAAACGCCATGCTCCGCCTGACCGGTGGTCGAATCGCTCAAGCGCACAAGCCCAATCGAGCTTACTTGGTTTCGAGCCAGCTTTGCAAGCCCTGCTGTCGGTCCTCCGTCGTCCCTTCGCCCATCTGTGTGCCAAAAGCCTGGAGGACTTGTTGCAGGCTTTTTACCGCGGTCTTGTTGTCCATACCCGTTTGCGCTGCCAGTTGACTTGCCAAGCCGCTATCACGCAGATACTTTTGACTCACACTTCCCCTTGATCCGAGCATCTGCGCTAACTGACCCGAGCCGCCTTCCCTGCTCATCAGTTGGGAGAGAGCGAAAGAGATCACTGTCCCGGCAATTTCCGGCGGAATGCCAATCTTTGACGCGATCGATTCGACAATCGGCGCGAGAAAGGCGTTGTTGCCCAACGCGCCCGCTCCCGCCATCCCGCCTTGCATGCCGCCGCCCAGCAATCCGCCGAGAATCGCGCTCAGCGGATCACCACCAGCGCCCGGCGTTCCGCCTTGCATGCCGCCCAGCATGCCGCCGCCCAGCAATCCGCCGAGAATCGCGCTCAGCGGATCACCGCCAGCGCCCGGCGTTCCGCCTTGCATGCCGCCGCCCAGCAGCCCGCCGAGAATCGCGCTCAGCGGATCGCCGCCGGCGCCGGCGGCCGGTGCTCCTCCGCCTTGCGGTGCACCACCCGTCATGCTTCCCAGAATGTCTCCTAAAGAACTTCCGGTTGGGCTATCCGCCGGCGGCGTGTTTGCGCTGTTGGATAGAGTTCCCAAGACATCATCGAGCGATTGACCCGTGTTTTGCATGTGTTCTTGTACGGCAGGGTGTCCTCCTAACAGCGCACCCAACAAACCGCTCAACGGATCGTTTGACAATGGACTGTTCCCGGGCATTTGACTCTCCTTTCCAAATTTCCGAATCGAGTACCGGAATTATCCGGAGGGACGCCATCTATAGAGACGACGAATATCCAGAATAGTCACAAAGCTTTCGAACAAAATCAAAACCGTGCCGCAAGATACTCGCGATCACGGTCGGTTACGCCATTGGCCCTTTGCAGCTTTGCGGCTATGCTTGGCTGGATCTGGGGATTGCGCACGCGCCTTGTTGGAGGAACGGCACGGCGAATGCATTAGTACACTACCATAATTTACAAAAAATATCAACTTGCATATAATGGGCGTCGCTCTTGGACGGGAAATTGTTGGTACTGAGGAGGAGGGCTCATGACGCGCATTCGGTGTCGTGATAGTCGTTGCACGTTCTGGAAGAGCGGCATCTGCACCTCAGATGAGATCGAATACGATCCGGACGCCGGTTGTCTGACCATGGAACCCCGCGAGGACATCGTCGAGGATGAGGAAGCCGAGTGGGAGGAAGACGAAGAGGAGATCCTGGAAGGCGAAGAAGCCGAAGACGAGGAAGAGAGCGAAGAAGACTGGGAAGAGGATGAGTACTAGCCCTTCGCCGTCGATCGCCCTCCGCTTGATCCAAACCTGGGACGAGTACCTGGCGGCCGAGGAACTCCAGCGTGTCGTCTGGCAGATGCCCGACTGGCGCGATGTGGTGCCGGCCAACTTGATGATCACCGTGCAAAAGAATAGCGGCATCGTGCTGGGGGCGTTCGACGGCGCCCGCCTGGTCGGACTGGCATTTAGCTTTATCGGGATCGATCGGCATTTCGAACCTCCCATCACCAAACAGTGTTCGCATATGTTGGCCGTCCTGCCGGACTACCAGTCCCTCAAGATCGGTCTCCAGCTCAAATTCCGGCAACGCGAGATCGCGCTGGCGCAGGGCATCCCGCTGATGACGTGGACCTATGATCCTCTGCTCGCGCTCAATGCGAACCTCAATCTGGCCCGCCTTGGCGCCATTGCGCGACATTACGTGGAGAATGCCTACGGAGAAATGACCGACGGGCTCAACGCCGGGCTCGCGTCCGACCGTTTTGAAGTCGAGTGGTGGCTCAATGCGCCGCTGGTAGACGCGCGGGCGACCGGACCCGCGGCGACGGAGAATTGGGAATCCCTGCTCGCCCGCGGCGCCACGCAAGCCTTTGTCATTTCGCGCGATGAGCGGCAACTACCCCATATCGAGAGCGAGACGTTCCTGCCAGGCGCTGGCGCGCGCGACGAGAACTGGCTGGTCGAAATCCCGGCCGACCTGGCGGCGGTCAAGTTGGCGTCGCCCGCGCTTGCCGTCGAGTGGCGCATGCGAACCCGCTCTTTATTCAAGCGCGCTTTTGCCGCCGGTTACGCTGCCACTGGTTTTGTCTTCAGCCGCCAGGGGGAATTCCCGCGCGCCGGCTACCTGCTCACCCGGGATCCCGTCGAAACGGGATGCCTTGCAGCTGGCGCTTGACCGGTTGACACTTTCAGACGACCGCACTATAATTATCGCAAATCCTTCTTGTTCTTCGGGAGGAGAAACAAGCGGACCGTGGCCGGCACGGTCCAAAGCGAGCGCGTGGGAATAACCTTGAGCGCATCCACGATTCGAACTAATAGGGCATTGGGGCATTCTCCCATGCCCTATTCAATTATCAACCGGGCAGCCGATGGGTCTGCGGGACGGGCGAAATGATTGCGGGCGATCTTTCGCTGCAAGGCCGCGGCCATATTTCCCGATGGCAGATCGCACGCGCGATTCTGATCATCGTTCTGTTTGCCGCGGCTTTTGCGTTCATCCTGGCTTTCCAAACGGCTCAAGAATCTCCGCCGCTCGTCGCGGGCCAGGTCAGCCTCAAGCCCATCCTCGCGCCCGAACGGGTGACCTACGCCAGTCAGATTGAAACCAACGATGCGCGCGTCAAAGCCGAAGCGGCGGTGGCGGACGTGTACGATCCGCCAAACGCCGAACTGGCGCGCGAGCAGGTACGCCTGGCCAGTCGCGTTTTCGACCACATTGACTCTTTGCGGCACGACCCCTTTACCACCGCGGACCAGAAACTTGAGTGGGTCCGCTCGATTCCGACGGTGACGCTTTCCACCCAGTCCCTGAGCCGCACGCTCGCGCTGGACGAAAATACCTATCACCGGGTGGTGACCGAGGCGCTCTACGTGCTCGACGTGACGATGCGTGACGATATCCGTCCGGCCGATCTACCCTCCGAGTCCCTCAAGATCCCTTCCCGTGTCAGTCTGGCGCTGTCGGCGGATCAGGCCGACCTCGTCACGCAGTGGGCGCGCATGTTTGTCGTTCCGAATAGCAGTTTTAACGCTCAGAAGACGAGCGAATTGCACGCGCAGGCGCGCGAGCGCGTCGGCACGGTCTACCGGACGATTGAAAAGGGCGAATCCGTTCTGCGCGAAGGTGAAGTGATCACGCCGCAGACCATCGAGGCGCTCGAAGCGCTGGGAATACTGCGCCCGCGCCCGGTGACCGAAGACTATACCGGTCCCGCCCTCTTCGCCGCGCTGCTCGTGCTGATCCTGGTCGCTTACCTGGTCCGGTATCGCCCCGCCTTGTTTGCCCATGCGCGCGTGTTGTTGATGATCATCTCTCTGATCCTGCTCTTTACGATTGGCGCCAAGATCTCGATCGCGGATCGCGTGACGCTCACCTACCTTTTTCCAATCAGCGCGGCGGTGATGCTGGTCGCCGTCCTGATTGATTCGCTCGTCGGTTTGGGAGTCGCCATTATCCTTTCGTTGACGATGGGCTTTCTCGCCCACAATTCGCTGGAAGTGACCGTCTATGCGCTCGTCGGGAGCATCATCGCCGCGGAAACTTTGGGTCGCATTGAGCGACTGCCCGCGTTTCTGTGGACGGGTGTCTATATCGCCGTCGCCAATGCCGCCGTCGTTGCCATCTTCCGCGTCATTGCCCACGACGTCGACCCTACGGTGTGGGGACAACAGCTGATCGCGGCGCTGGGAAACGGAGCGCTGGCCGGGCTGATCGCGATTGGCAGCCTGTTTGTGTTGGGGAAACTGTTCGGGATTACGACGTCGTTGGAATTGCTGGACCTGGCGCG
>JBLMXX010000327.1:0-9314 GCA_050257995.1 Acidobacteriota bacterium
CAAAAGGACGTTTCCATCGCGCAGTGGGTGACATAAGGCAATTCGAAATCGCCCTCGACAATCATGTCGGCGGAATCAAAGGCGCGGTTGGCTTCCCCATGCGAATAGCTATAGCGGGTAAAGAGATTGGACGGTTTGTCATCGTGAACGAGCGGCGCCCCAGTCGCCATTGCGGCGGCTGGATCAAAGAGCGAGGGAAGAGGTTCGTATTCGACCTTAATGAGTTCGAGCGCTTCTTCGGCCGTCTCTTCGTCGATGGCGGCAACGGCCGCGACCTCATCCCGTCGCGTGCGGACCTTGTCGCGCTTGAGCGGCGTATTGTCTGCGCCGTATCCAAATTTGTGGGCAGGATTCTCAGCTCCTGTGATGACCGCTTTGACTCCTGGCAGTCTCCTGGCACGGCTTACATCTATAGAGATAATGCGGGCATGTGGGATTCCAGAATACAGAATCTTGCCATGGAGCATGCCGGGCAAGCGAAGGTCGTGACCGTATTCGGCGCGGCCGGTTGCTTTGTCCATCGCGTCGAGCTTGGGGATGCGCTGACCGATGGCGCCGGATGGATGGATAATTTTCGTGTCTGTCATTCGCTGGTATCCAAAACCGCTTCTATAATCTTTTGATAACCGGTGCACCGGCACAGGTTACCTGCTATTGCCTCGCGGACCTCTTCTTCTGTCGGATGCGGTGTGCGTCGCAAGAGCGCAACACTGGAGATAACAATTCCCGGCGTACAGTAGCCGCATTGTACTCCACCATGCTTCACAATGGCTTTTTGCACCGCGTGCGGCTCGCCGTTTTGGACCAATCCCTCGACCGTGATGATCTGATGCCCTTCTGCATCTACGGCGAGGAGGAGGCATGATGGCACCGGCTCACCGTCGAACAGGACTGTACATGCTCCGCAATCCCCGGAATCGCACCCCAAGTGCGTGCCATGCAATTCGAGATTGTCCCGTAACACGTCGAGCAGAGTGCGCCGTGGATCAATTTCGACCTGATAGGAGTCGCCGTTCACAGTCAACGTAATATGGTGACGTGGCATTCCGACTTTTATCCTCTTAACCTGAGCAACTGTCGCCGGGTCAGGATCTGGACCATTTCACGACGGTACCATGCACTGCCGCGCACGTCGTCAATCGGGCTGGCTTCTCCAGCGGCGATACTAGCGGCTTTAAAGATTCGCTCTTCCGTCAGTTCGGCGCCGCGCAGGACGGATTCTGCCTGCCTCGCACGTAAGGGCACCGGGGCAACCGCTCCCAGCACGATGCGTGCATCTTCGCAGATCGTGCCATGTTTTTTCACAGAAACGCCAACCCCTGCAATGGCGATATCCATCGCTTCGCGGTGTTCAAGCTTGAGGTAAGAAGCAAAAACGGAATTGCCGACGCGCGGGACCAGAATCTCGCGGACGACTTCGCCATGAGCGAGAACGGATTTGCCTGGACCGATGAAGAATTCGTCGAGCGGCACCGTGCGCTCGCCCTGGGTGCTGACGACGACAGCGCGCGCGTTGAGAGCGATCAGCGGCGGCGCCATGTCTGCGGAAGGAGAGGCATTGCAGAGATTGCCGACCGCCGTAGCCAGGTTGCGCACTTGAACGCCCGCCATCTTGCTTGCCGAATAAGCAAGCACAGGGAAGTGCTCGCGGACGATTGGCGAATAGACTAGTTGGTTCAGCGTGACGAGCGCCCCCAAGCGCAGATCTCCATTCAAGTCGATTTCATCTAATCCTGGAATATGCCGCAGGCTCACGATCGCCTTTGGGGTCCACTGCTTGCGTTTGACGCGAATGAGCAGGTCGGTGCCGCCGGCGAGTGCGCGACCCTCGGCGCCATAATCCACAAGAATGCGCGTCGCTTCCGACAGGGTTTTTGGTGAAAAATGTTCAAATGGCTTCATATCTTACAGTGCCTGCTGTGACCCCTTCTTCAAATGCGTTCAAGTTCAGCTCACGGTAACGTTCCGGCGCCGCCCGCGCAATCGTCTGCCTCAGCATTTCGGTCGAGAGAGGAAACCCCTCACAAGTGCTCGCGAAACCGATGAGGGCGACATTTGCCGCCGAGACGCGTCCGAGCGCGCGGGCGATGGCGTCGGCATCGACAATACGAAGAGAGATGCTCATCGAGGTGAGCTGTTCGAGCAGGCGGGGAGGAGGGAAATCGGGGAAGGAATTATTGACGACGACTGTGCCCCCGCGCCGGATGAACGATATGGTGCGATAGGACTCGGACGGATCAAATGCAAGCAAAAAATCGGCCGTGCTTTGGCGGATCAAGGGCGCCTGGCAGTCGCCAATCTTCAAATGGGAGACGACGGACCCGCCACGCTGGCTCATGCCGTGCGTTTCCGCTCCAGTGACATTCAATCCCTGAGCAATGGCGCACTCCGCGAGCAATTGATGGGCGAACAATACGCCCTGTCCGCCGATGCCTGCCAAAAGGATCTTGGAATTCATCTTTAGGATGAGCTTGCCTGTTGGGTTCCGACATGCTGGGCAAGATCCATGATGCTCATCGGATTTGTTTCGACAATAAATCCCTTGTAGCAGGCATCGATGCATTGCCCACAGTCCACGCACGTACGCCGGTCAATCTCAACTTTGTTGGTCGCCCCGTTCAGAATGAGAGCAGGACACTCGAATGCAACTAAGCAATATTTGCACCCATCACATTCCTGCGTTACCTCGACCTGAATTGGTTGATCGTCAATCGGCGTGCGGTCGTTCAGCACGCAGGGGCGCTTGGCGATTACCACTGCTATCCCTCCCGCCTCCGACCGGGCAAAATCCGCAGCCTCTTTCAGGGTTGACTGAAAGTCTTGGGCGTAGTACGGATCGGTTGTGCGCAGAAACCGTACGCCGCACGCGCGCACGAGTGCAGAAATCTCGACGTTCTCGCCGCCACTTCCATCTGCAAGTTTTTTCTGGTCCGCCGTCGGCTGAAAACCTGTCATCGCCGTCGTTCCATTATCGAGAATCACGAGCACAAAGCGGGCGCCGGTATGCACAGCGTTCGCCAGTCCGGTGATGCCCGAATGGATAAAAGTGGAATCGCCAATGGTCGCGACAATCGGTCGCATTTTGCCGTCTTGGCGGTAGGACTGGTATAGGCCCGTGGCGATGGTGATGGCGGCGCCCATATCCAAGCAGGTGTCCACCGCGCGCAGATTAGTGCCAAGCGTGTAACAACCGATGTCGCTGGCATAAAAGGCATCGGGAAAAGTGCGGCGGATGGAATAGAACGCGGACCGGTGCGCGCAGCCGGGGCAAAGGCGCGGCTGACGTACCGGAATAGGAAGTGATTTGATCACTTCGCCCCAGGCGGGATCGAGCTGAATCGGCGTTGAGTTTACCAGTCCTGCTTGCTTAAGGATGCGCGCGAAAATGGGATAGAGAACGTCGGGAGAGAGTTCCCCTGCATTAGGAACTGTTCCATCAAGCCGTCCCATAATCGCGCGTCGATCGGGGATTTGTAGCTCTATCGCCGCACCCGGCTCTTCCAGTACGAGCACGCGTTCGCACTCCCCGATGAAATCGCTTACGCGCGCACGGGGCAGGGGATAGGTAGTAGCGAGTTTCAGGATCGGAATCTCGACCCCGAATTCTTCCAATAGCTCACATGCTGTTGTGTAAGGGACCCCGGAGGCAATCAAGCCGAGCGGATAAAGAGCGTCGTTATTGGCAAATTGAGGTAGGACGGTCGAATTGAGTTCTAAAGTCTCGAACTCGGACTCGATGTCGCGCAGTTTGCCGTTTAATTCCTGATGAAGCAGCAGCCGGTAGCGAGGGGTGGCGGCCCATCGCGCCGGATCCTTTTTAAAGTTGGCGAGACGACGTGTCGGATCGATTGGGTCGAGTGGGATATTCTGGCGCGCATGTGAGACGCGTACGGTGGAACGAAGTATCACCGGGACACGGTGCTTTTCAGAGAGTGCAAAAGCGACCTTGACAAGTTCTTTGGCTTCGCGCGGGGTGGAAGGATCGAGCGCGGGGACCTGGGCAAAGAGGGCAAAAAGGCGCGAATCCTGCTCAGTCTGCGATGAAAAGGGTCCCGGGTCATCGCAGACGATGACGACAAAGCCGCCGGCGACTCCTGTATAGGCCGCGCTGAGAAGTGGATCGCTTGCCACGTTCAATCCGACCTGCTTCATCGTGACTGCTGCACGCTTGCCGGTCCAACTAGCGGCGAGGGCAACTTCCATTGCCACTTTTTCATTGACCGACCACTCGACATATGTGTCCAGTTCCAGCTTCTTCTTCCATTGAATCACGCCAGGGAGGATTTCGGAACTGGGCGTGCCGGGGTAAGCAGTTACGACGTTCACTCCGGCTTCGATGAGCCCGCGCGCAATGGCTTCATTTCCGAGGACGACAGCTTGCGTCATGACGACCTTTCTATAAAGACAGCCCGCCCTTTCCTTCTCACGCTGACGCTCGCAAGCCTCGCGAGTGCGTTGCGAGGGTCTTGGACCGTCAGCGGCAGGGTAGGGAGGATTCAACTCATTCTAGCGCAGATTGCAGTGAACCTCAATCCGCAACGGTCGGGCACTGGCCTTCCAGTGCCCGACCATTCTTATGCCGGTACCTTAGGCAGGTGTGTCATTGCTTCCTGCACCTTATCTACCGGGTACTCGTAATCCTGGAGTTGCCCGTGCAGGTATTGTTCGTACGCGGTCATATCAAAATGACCGTGTCCGGAGAGGTTGAACGCTATTACCTTTTTCTGCCCAGTCTCTTTGCACTTGAGCGCTTCGTCAATCGCAACGCGAACCGCGTGCGCCGATTCGGGCGCCGGGATGATGCCTTCAGCGCGCATGAATTGAAGGGCTGCTGAGAAGGTCTCCAACTGCTTGACCGAGCGCGCCTCTATATCGCCATGATTGACCAGTGCGCTAACGCTGGCCGCCATTCCATGATAGCGGAGCCCGCCGGCGTGGATCCCTGGCGGCACGAAGGTATGACCGAGTGTATACATCTTTACGATGGGCGCCATCGCCGCGCTGTCGCCATAATCAAACGTATACGAGCCCTTGGTCATGCTGGGGCAGGAAGCGGGTTCTACGGCAATCACCTGGATCGGTTTTTTCTCGGTGAATTTTTTCCAAAGGAACGGGTACGCGAACCCGGCAAAATTCGAGCCACCGCCAGCGCAGCCGATAACCATATCTGGGTACTCGCCTGCTTTTTCCATCTGCTGCAATGCTTCCAGACCGACTATAGTCTGGTGCAGCAGCACGTGTCCCAGCACAGAGCCGAGACTGTATTTTTTCTTCCCGCCCGAAGTTGCGGCAACTTCGACGGCTTCAGAAATGGCGATTCCAAGAGAACCCGGTGAATTGGGGTCTTGTGCCAGCAACTGGCGCCCGTACTGAGTCCGGTCGCTTGGACTGGCAAACACCTGGGCGCCAAAGCTCTCCATAATGATGCGGCGGTACGGCTTCTGGTGATACGATACTTTCACCATGTAGACTTCAAGGTCAATCCCGAAGAAACTGCATGCCATTGCCAGCGCAGATCCCCACTGGCCCGCACCGGTCTCGGTGGTTAGTGCTTTTGTGCCCGCTTCCTTGTTGAAGAACGCCTGGGCAACGGCAGTATTAGGCTTGTGTGAACCTACGGGGCTGGCGCCTTCGTATTTGTAGTAGATGTGGGCGGGGGTATCAAGCGCTTTTTCCAATCTGACTGCGCGGTGCATTGGAGTGGGGCGCCAGAGCTTATAGACATCGCGCACCGGTTCAGGTATCTCGATCCAGCGCTCGGGGCTGACTTCTTGCATGATCAGGTTCATTGGGAACAGCACGCCGAGGAAATCCGGGGTGACTGGCTCCATTGTGCCGGGGTGCAGAACGGGCTGGGGCGGTACGGGCAAATCAGCATTAATATTGTACCAAGCCCGCGGCATTTCCTGTTCTGTCAGCAGAATTTTGTACTCGTCCAAGGTGCTCCTCCCTTCCTAAGGAGATGAACCAAACGTCGGTTTAGATGCCAATAATGGTTTGAAAAGTGTGGCGTTTTTGCTACGAGGGCTCCTCCTTTCAGCATAAAAGATTATACGGGAGTTGACGGGTGTCGTCTACTACCCGCGGGGGTAGTCTTTGACTCCACCTTATGCATCTGTGATAGGTCGATACATTTCTGAATCGAAGACGTGGGTGGGGTCCCAAGCGCGTTTGAGGCGGTGCATCAAGTCGAGTGTGTCGGGATGTAAGCCCCAGAGGTCGAGGTTCGCACGCCAGAGCTCAGGGGAATCCATGACGACGGCATATCCACCTGCTTGCACGGCGGTGCGGCGAAAAGCTTCGAGACCGACTCGCGCCGACTCGATATTATCATACTCGGCAGAAACATACAAGAGACTGCTCGCGAGGTCGGCGACCCAATGGGTTGGCTCTAGTGCTAATCTGTGATCTCTAAGGAAAGATATCATGGCACGCGGAGCCACGCCAGTTCGCAATAAAAGGCTTGACGCGCTGCGCGGCTTGATCCGGCTTGCCCAGATCTCGGTGCCGGTAGATACATTGTCTTCTGATGGTTCGGGCGCGCCTATCGATTTTAGCTCCTGGCAGACCTGGTCCAATTCCGTTTCAACATCTTCGGCCAATCCCTCCGCCGTGTATCCGATGACATAATCTGCCTTGTCCTGGAATAGAACTATAGCAGACGCGACGAGTGCCAGCGGCAGGAGGCGCCCAGCGAACTTGATGGCATCTTCCACGGCTGGTGCACGGACGCGCACGGTGCGCCGCACGCGCGGTAAAGGAGTCAATTTGAACGTCACATCCGCGATCAATCCCAGAGTTCCGTGTGAACCGATGAAAGCTTTGGTGAGATCATACCCCGCCACGTTCTTGATCACTGGTCGCCCGGCCCGGATCGTGCGACCATCTGCCAGCACGACCGTCAACGCAAGTATCAAGTCCCGGATGCTGCCGTACCGGATGCGCAACGGTGCATTGGCATTCGCCGCGACAAGGCCGCCGAGCGTGGCACCGGGCCACGGCGATGCGAGAGAGACTTGTTTACGGTCCTGATCGAGAAACGACTCCAGGTCGGCAAGCCGAGTGCCCGCGCCGACCGTGATATACAAATCATCCGGCGCGTAGGCCTTGACTCCGGCGAGCGCGCGGGTGGATATAAAAGAGACGTGTCGATCTATCTCATAAGTTGCCGAACCGATGTGGACACGGCGGCGGCGCGTAGACATCTGGGTGAGCATCTCCGCGGCCTGCTCGATATTCTCTGGAACATACTCCTGTAATTCAAAAGTTCTTGAGATTGATTTTTCTGCGCAAGATTCACACTGTGCTATCTGTGGCGCAGGTGTTCCCGTAGAAGGTTCCGCGCGCGGTGTGATTAGCGACAAATTCGCCAAACCGGCAGGGAACACCTTACCCGGATTAAAGCGCGAGTGTGGATCAAAAACATTCTTGATGTCCAGCATTGCAGACAATTCTGCCGGGCTGTACATGATTGGCATGTACTCACGTTTCTCGATGCCGACGCCGTGCTCTCCAGTCAGACTGCCCTGTTTGCGGACCGCCAACGCGATGACCTCACGCGCGGCGTCGTGAACGCGCTTGACAAGCTCCTGGTCTCCGGGGCGCATGATGAGAAGCACTGGGTGAAGATTGCCGTCGCCCGCGTGGAACGCGTAAGCAACGGGCACCCCCGCGTCCGCACAAATACGGTTGGATTCCGAAATCGTCTCCGCGAGTCGGCTGCGCGGCACCGTCGTATCTATCATATAGTAGGCGGGCGTCAGTCGGGACAACGCGCCAGCCGCACTTTTGCGTGCGTACCAGATCCTGTCCCTCTCCTCTGCATTCTTGGCAATGCGCAATTCCCGCGTGCCGTGCCGATGGAGGAGGTCGGCGATCTCATGGATCTGCGGGTCCAAACTCGCTGGGTATCCATCGACTTCGATGATAAGAACGGCGCCTGCGTCCGTGGGGATGCCCGCGTGAGCGTGTTCTTCAATGATGCGCGTGAAATTGTGGTCGAGCAGTTCCATGGTCGCGGGTACGAGGCCCGCGGCGATGATGGCGGACACCGCCGCGCCTGATTGCTCGAGCGTTTCAAAAACAGCCATCATGGTCTTGACGCCAGGTGGGTTGCGGACAAACCGGAGACTGACCGAGTCATAGAGTGCCAGCGTTCCTTCGCTGCCTGTGAGCAATCCGCCGAGATCGTACTCTGGAAAATCCATGGCTTGCCCGCCGATGCTCACGCGAGTGGCGTCGGCGAGGACAATATTCATCCCGGTCACATAGTTGGTCGTCACGCCGTACTTGAAACAGTGTGGTCCTCCGGCATTTTCGGCGACATTTCCTCCGATTGTCGAGGCGCGCTGGCTCGAAGGGTCCGGCGGAAAATACAATCCGCTTTTTCTCGCGAGGTCGTCCACACTGATGTTGGTCACGCCCGGCTCGACCTTTGCGCGGCGACCATATACATCCCACTCGATGACCCGATTCATGCGGGAAAATTCGACGACGATGCCTCCGCGCTCGGCAACGGCACCGCCCGATAGACCTGTCCCTGCCCCGCGTGCAACCAGGGAAACGTTATATTCGTTTGCCCACCGGACGAGCGTCACGAGTTCCTCTGCCGAACGCGGGAACACAACCCCGTCCGGTGATCCCCGGTCCAGTCCTGCGTCAAATTCATAGGTGACGAGTTCGGCGGGATCGGCAATGATCGCGTCGCTGGCGAATAGGTTATGCAGTGATCGTCGAGCTTGTTCGGATAACATATTGTTTATTTTACGCTGGTGACGACAGGCGTCCGCAAATAGGATTCATCCATGAGTTGGACCAAGTGTACTACTCGTGCGCCATAGCCTTTATTCCGTACACCCTTGAGCAACTGCAGGTGGCACCCGGTATTGGTCACGATGATGGTATCCGCTTCCGTTGCGGAAATGTCCTGCATTTTCGAATCCAGGAGATTGTTAGCAATTTCGGACTCTATGATATTGTAAACGCCGGCGCTCCCGCAGCAATAATCTGGGTGCGCCAGTTCTATAATTTCAACGCCGGGTATGGATGCGAGCAATTCCCGCGGCTGGCGCACAATACGCTGTGCATTTCGAAGGTGGCAAGAGTCGACGCATGTGACCCGCGCCTTTACTTGTCCGCGCGGTGGAACGGCGAGATGCTCTGCAAGATATTCGGTGATGTCCTTGACTCGGGCAGAGAATTCGACAGACCGCGAAGCATAGGCGGGATCGTCCTGCAATAGCTGGGCATACTCTTTAAGTGATGTGCCACATCCTCCGGCGTTATTAATGATGGCATCTATCTTGTCGTAAAGC
>JBLMXX010000328.1:0-11421 GCA_050257995.1 Acidobacteriota bacterium
TCTTCCAGGAGATCGCGTACATATTCTGGAATGTCGGCTGGTCGAAATATGGGATGTTCCAGGGTGTCTATACACCGGGCGGTGCTGCCAACCTTTATCTCGGTCCGGAAGAACGCGCCTATATTCGCGTCCTTCAGGATTTCTCATCCCGGCTGGACGCGCAAGTGCGCCCGGTTCCGATCCAAGTATCCGCCCCCGACCAAGTTCGCGGCTATGGACTTGAGTCAAATCAGGTTGCAGCCGTCTACATGCATCATTTCTCGGACCATTCGACTGTCGTACGCGATTTGAGAATTTCGCTCGACATCCCTGATGCTCTGCGTGCCGGGACTGCGATAACCGGAGAATGGATCGATCCGGCTGCCGGGATTGTTATGGCAAAAGTGCAAGTCGCGGCAGGGACCACCCGGGTGGACGTGCCACCTTTTACCGTCGATTTAGCATTGCTGTTGTACCGATAGAAACGCGTTTGGGATACTGATTCCACGACAAACAGGTTTTTGAAATACCTGATTAACAACGTCGTCACAAAACGCGAAGAGGTGATTGGAGATGATCAACGGTTTGAACCGGAAAACCGTCGGCGTGCCGACGGGTCCGGCCCGGTGGCTTCAGCTAGGGCTGATGGCAACGGGGACCGCAATTATATTCGCAGGTATAATTCTCCGGTGGCGGTCCGGTGGAGGCAGCGTACTGATCCCTTTGGGCATCGTCACGCTGTTGGCGGGCTCGCTGATGTCCTTCGAGCCGGTTCAACCATGGTTGACGCGGCACTCCCGTGTACTGTCCATAGTCATTGTATGGCTGGTAATCTTACTCGCGGGGATGATACCGGCTGAACTGTATGCACGGAGCCTTCTGGGCGATTTGGTCTGGAGCTTTCCCTTGCAAAAGGGCAATTTTTGGTATCGTGATGTTCTAAAGATATGGAACTCTACGAAATATGAGCAGGAGAAGGCATCATTCCAAGAATGGCCGTTCCCAATCGAGACGTTCAAATCTGATTCACCCTACCCGCAGTACCTTTTCAAACCCGGTCTGCGCATGGCTTTAGTTGGGAATCGACTGGTACCGGCAAAACCCGGTCAGCCCGTTTATTGGTCGTCCAACTCGTGGGGATTTCGTGGCCCGGAGTTTTCTGTTGCCAAGTCCCCCGGTGTTATTCGGATTGTATGCTTGGGCGCCAGCACAACAGAAGGAATGCAGGGAGATCAGGAGACATACCCGTATTATCTGCAGCAGGAATTGGCGAGACTCTATCCCAAGCGCCAGGTCGAGGTCATCAATGCCGGGCACCACGCTATGAACATAGACGACTTGCAGGCCATCCTGAGAGAGCGGGTTCTGCCCCTTCAACCCGATATCATCATTTTCTATGAAGCGGCGAACGTCCATTATGAGCCATTGTTCAAACCGGTCGGTCTGCCTTGTGCGGGGAAAAGTTGCTGGCTGCTGAACTACCCCCAGTGGTACCAATGGGCCTATGCACGGAGTGCCTTATTTGTCTTATTGTCGAATCAATTGGGTTGGAATAATCTAAAGCCGCCGCCTATGCCACATACCTTCGACGATCCTTCGACCGATACTAGCTTGAATCATCATATAGACGGGTTAAGGCAAATTGTGCAACAGACAAAGGAGAAGGGTATCACGATTGTGGTTTCTTCATTCGTCAATCTCACGTACGATGGATTTGACGTGTCCTACCAGGACAACCCCCGGATCTTCGACAATACCTACAAATTTTGGTATCCGATCCTGCCCGCGGAAAACGCTCGGATTTTCCAATATATGAATCAGCAATTCTCCCAGTTGGCGCAAGAAGCCGGCGTCCCCTTTTTCGACGCGGCGAGTGTATTCCCAAAAGATATTCGATATTTTGACTCTGATTACATTCATTTTACCCCGGAAGGCAATCGCCTGTTCGCAGGTTTCTTTGCCAGGTATCTGATAGACCGGGTTCTCCCACCTCTTGACAAGGGAGCTGGTGCCGGCGGTTAGCGGGCGCTCGAGGCACTGTAAGAAAGCACAGGCGTCTGGAATCTATGAACATTGTGGTGGATGCCACCTGCTGGCAAAATAAGCGCGGCTATGGTCGCCACGCGCGTGCACTGTTGAGCGCCCTCGTCCGGCTCGATCACGACAATCACTATACGTTTTGCATGGATTCGGATCAGGGAGTCGAGACCGTGCCGCGTCCCGCAGAGGTGAAGTGGGTATCGGCCGGCGCGCCCGCCGCGCTTGCCGCTTCTGCAGCGGGTCATCGCTCGTTCACGGATATGGCGCGGATGAGCCACGCCTTGTCGGACGCGCGCTTTGACCTGGTCTTTTTCCCGACCATCTACAGCTACGTTCCGGCCTACAGCCGCGCGCGAAAGGTGGTCATAATTCAGGACGTGATCGCGGACAAGTACCAGAAACTCACTTTGCCAACCCGCACTGGGCGTCTCTTCTGGAATCTCAAGGTTGCCCTCGGGCGGTGGCAGGCGGACGCCATCGGCACAGTGTCCGAGTATTCCCGCCGCGCGATCGCCGATCATTTCAAGATTCCGGCTGAACGCATCTTTGTCGTCGGCGAAGCGAGTGACCCTGTTTTCCGCGTCCTTCCGGACCCAAGTCTCTCGCCGCGTTTGCAGGAGCTGGGCATTCGCGCCGCGAACCGTCACGTCGTCTACGTCGGCGGTTTCGCGCCGCACAAAAACCTCGAAGCGCTGGTGACGATATTCGCCAGTTTGTGCGCCAGCCGCGGCTTTACGGACGTTCGACTCGTGCTCGTGGGAGAGAACCAAAACGAGGTTTTTCACTCTTATTCCGGCATTATCAAAAAAATGGTCGTCGAGCTGGGGATTCAAGATCGAGTGATCTTTACCGGTTACCTGCCTGATGAACAAGTGGTGAACCTGCTCAACAATTCAACCGTTTTGGTCCTTCCTTCGTTGATGGAAGGGTTCGGCTTGCCCGCGGTCGAGGCGGCGGCTTGTGGCTGCCCGGTGATTGCCACGGTGGAGAGCCCGCTTCCAGAACTGTTGGGCGAGGGCGGGTTGTATGTCAACCCGCGCAACCGGAGCGAGCTTATGGAGGCGCTGACGCGCGTTCTCGAGTCGGCTGAATTGCGCGATCGGATGCGTACGGCGGGGCTCGCGGCGGCGCGCCGCCTGACCTGGGATGCGGCGGCGCTCCAAATGAAGGGAGTCTTTGAGAAGGTGATTGCCCGATGAGCCGCCCGCTTAATTTCCTCCACCTCACCACCTTCTACCCGCCGTTTAGTTTCGGCGGCGATGCGATGTATATTTATCGCCTATCCCATGCACTCGCGGACGCGGGTCATCATGTCGACGTGATTCACGATTTTGACTCTTATCATCTCTTGCATCCAGAGCCGCCGCCGATCCAATTCGCTGACCATCCTAACGTGACGGTCCACGGTCTGCGCAGTGGGCGCGGCTTGCTTTCACCCTTGCTGACCCAGCAGACCGGTCGTCCTTATTTAAAAGAAAACCACATTCGTGAGGTGCTCGACAGCAAGTCCTTTGACGTGCTGCATTATCATAATATTTCCCTGTTGGGACCTCAAGTTCTCACGCTACAGCCCCGCCAGGGGCGAGCGGTGAAACTGTACACCACGCACGAGCACTGGCTGATCTGCCCCATGCATGTTTTGTGGAAGTTTAACCGGCGCGCTTGCGAAAAACCAGAGTGCTTGCGCTGTTCGATTGTGGGCAAGCGACCGCCGCAGTTATGGCGCTACACCGGCCTGCTCGCGAAGGCGAGCCGGCACGTGGATCGCTTTGTTTCGCCCAGCCGTTTCACTGCCGGCATGCACGCCGCGCGCGGCTTTGTACCGCCGGTGGGGCACCTTCCCTACTTTATCGAGCGGGCGGACCGCGATTGGAAAGAGCCGGGACCGCGTCCTCAGGACAGACCGTATTTTCTCTTCATCGGGCGATTGGAAAAGCTCAAGGGGCTCCAAACACTGATCGAACTGTGGAACCGTGGATTGGAGGATTTCGACCTTCTGGTGGCGGGTACCGGCAATTACGAAAATGAACTGCGTGCCAAAGCGGGTTCCAACCCGCGCGTCAAATTCCTGGGGGCAATGCCTCAAAGCCGGCTCGGCGCGCTCTATTTTCATGCGCTGGCTTGTCTTGTCCCGTCGATAACGTATGAGACGTTCGGGATCGTTATCCTGGAAGCCTTTGCCCGCAAGACGCCTGCGATTGTCCGCGATTTGGGTGCGCTTCCCGAGGTCGTCAACGACAGCGGGGGCGGCTTTGTCTATCGCACGGATGATGAATTGCTCGCCGCGATGAACAAGATCGCCGCCGCGCCGGCGCTCCGGGCTGAATTGGGGGAGAAAGGGTATTGCGCCTTTTTGAGGTGGTGGTCGAAGGAAGCGCACATGGAACTCTATTTCGACCTCCTTCGCCATACCGCGATTGAGAAATTCGGATGTATTCCGTGGGAGAAGAAGCTGTGAATCGCCGGTTTTCTTTTCCTGGACTTGGATTGTCGGGGCAGTTGTTCCAGAGGTGGACCAAGAACTGGAATGGAGACCTGGCGATCCTTTTGCTGTTGTTCATTCAGTTTCGACTTTTTGCAGTGTTCTTTCTTCGGCCTGGGGGAGATGTATACGTTGGCGAACAAGATGTTCTCTTTTTCCGCCGAATGGCAGAGCTGTCACTGGCGGGCTATTACCCCTATCTGCATTTTTGGATGGAGTACCCCCCAATCTTTCCTTGGATCGTCGTAGGTATCTATCGGCTCTCGTTGCTTCTTCCGGCTTGGCCCAGTGACGTGGTATGGTTCCATGTGGGACTAGGGATCCTCTTCTCCGCTTTCGATTTCGGAAACATAATCTTTATCTATCTGCTCGCGAAAGCATTACACGGCCCACAAATTGGACTACGGGCTGCTTGGATTTATGTGCTTTTGTTCTTTCCTATGTATGTTACTCTCAACTGGTTCGACACGATGCCTCTTTTCTTCTTGCTCCTAACGACCTGGCTCGCCCTCAAGGGTCACGCCCGGTTTGCAGGCGCCGCCGCCGGCATTGGATTTATGGTCAAGGTCATCCCCATACTCGCCGTTCCGGTGGCGCTGCAGAGCATCCGCAACTTCACAGGACGCATTGGTTATATTGTTTCCTGTGGCGTTGCTGTCGCTGCCATCGCCGCGCCGTTTGTAGTCGCCAATCCTTCAATGTTCTTCGCCAGTGTTCTCTCCATCGTATCGCGCCCTTCCTGGGAATCCATCTGGGCATTTTTGGAGGGTTTTTACGAGGCGGGTGTCACACTGCCTTTTTCCGCGCGCTTTGACGTTCAGACCGCAACCTTTCAGGTCCATCCTTCCACGCTTCCATGGCCTCTCATAAACGGAATATTTCTTTTGATTTGCCTTGTGCTTTACACCCGGAGACTCGCCTGGTTCGAGTCCAAAACCCAGCTTGCAGTGCTCGCGCTGACCTTGAACTTGTTCCTCCTGTTTTCGAAGGGGTACAGCCCGCAATTCATGGTCTATGTGTTAGCATTCGTGGCGATCCTTTTACCTGATCTTCGCGGCGTGGTCTATGCTTTCTTGCTCACGGCAGTTTGCTTCATTGAATATCCATGGGCGTTCGGCTTTTTTCGCCTGGTTCGCAGCCTACAATGGCTTACGGTGGGGATTCGGACAGGCCTCTTGCTGTGTTTGTGCATCGAGTATGCTCGACTCTTGTTTGCGGACTCTAGTATTGGGTGGGCACAGCAATGGCTTCGCCGGACAGAGCGGTTGTGGCTCGCGGCCGCGCCCGCGGCGGTGTTGGCGATTGGCCTATGCGGGGTCCTAATCGTCAAACACTATTATGCCGAACCTCAAGACGCAATCTCGCTGGCAAGCTACGTGCGCGCGTCTCGGTTGACCGAGTCTGCTAACGTTTCTTCAAGTCGCGCCGTGTTTTACCGCATCAACCCTTTGCTTCCGTCTAGCGTGTGGTTAGTTGCCGAGGATGAAAACGATCAGTGGCCGGAATCTTTGGAGCAGCGTCTTGACGGGTTTGCGCAAGGTCGGTCACACCTTCGGGTCATCATTGACCACAATACCGAGAACGCTTCGCTCCAACATAGACTGCTTCGCTGGCTCGATGGATGGGGATCTCCAGCTAGCCACAGTTGGTTCGGCAAGTATGAGCTTATCGATTATGCATCGACCGGGAGTTGAAGCATCCGCAATCGAATACCGATTCTATGTTACCATTCGCTCGACAATAGCGGTTCCGTCATCTCGACCTCGCCGGATGACTTTAGCCGCCAGATGGAATACCTGAGCGCGAACGACTGGCACAGTTTGACCGTCGCTCAATTGCTGGACGGCTATGCACGCCGCGCGTGGTCCGCTCGCTCTTTCGTGCTGACGTTTGATGATGGATTTTCGAATTTTGCCGAGCATGCGTTTCCGGTGCTGACAACCCATGGATTTTCAGCGACGGTGTTCGTCGCGGCAGATTGGGTGGGTCAGACCAATGACTGGCCGGGCCAGCCGAATTGGGTGCCGCGGTTCCCACTGATGGATTGGAGCGCTTTGAGCAGGATCGCGGCCGCGGGTATGGAGATCGGAGGACATTCACTTTCGCATTCGCACCTGACGGCTCTTCCGGTTGCCGAACGCGAGCGCGAAATCCACCAATGTCGTCAAGTGATTGAGGAGCGAACCGGGTGTGCGGTACGGTCATTTGCCTATCCTTATGGCGAGAGGGCAAGTGGGATGGAGCAGTCGGTAGCACAACATTACGACGCCGGTTTTGGCACCCGGCTCGGGTTCGCCACCTTGACCAGCCGCCGCCACAATTTCGAGCGGATCGACATGTTCTACTTGCGCCACCCGCGATTTTTTCGCGCGTTAGAGACCGGCTGGTTGAGTTCCTACCTGAGAGTGCGAAGGTGGATCAGATTCTTGCGGCGTTCCATGCATAGGGAATCGAAAGGGAACACGGTGTGAAACTATCGGTTATCATTCCGGTCCGCGACGGCGGGCAGGACTTTCAGGACGTTTTGCAAGCCCTGGCCGTGTCGATCCGCCCCCCCGATGAGTTGATCGTCGTCGACGATGGCTCGACGGATTCGTCTGCGGACCAAGCGCGCCGCTATAGTGCACACGTCATCCCATTGCCGGGTGGACCGCACGGCCCGGCGATTGGTCGTAATCGGGGTGCCTCGGCTGCGCGCGGCGATGTCCTGGTCTTTCTGGACGCCGACGTGGCCGTTCATCCCGATACTCTGGGCTTGATCGACCGGTATATGGAAGAACAGCCAACGGTGGGTGCTTTGTTCGGGTCGTATGACGACAACCCGCCTAAACGGGGCTTTATCACGCGGTATAAAAATCTTCAGCACCACTATGTGCACCAGCACGGGCGGCGCGAAGCATCCACTTTTTGGGCGGGTTGTGGCGCGATCCGGCGCGATCTGTTTATCGCCATGGGGGGATTTGACGAGGGCTATGCGCGGCCGTCCATCGAAGATATCGAGTTGGGGGTGCGTCTTTATCGCGCGGGGCAACAGATCCGGCTCTGCCCTGACGTGCAGGTAGCCCACCTCAAGCGGTGGACACTGACCCGCTGGCTGCGCGCCGACATTATGGACCGCGCCATCCCCTGGACGCGACTCATACTTTCGTCTGCCCGGATGCCCTCGGATCTGAACCTCGATGCGAGGAGCCGGATGAGCGCATTGACCGCGTGGCTCCTGGTGGCATGCGCCCTCGCCGGGCTCTGGTTCCCCTGGGCATGGATCGGCGCGCTGGCGTCTGTGTTTTTACTTGTATTCTTGAATGCGGACCTATACCGTTTTTTTGCACGTCGCGGTGGATTGGGCTTTGCGGTCGGAGCATTCGGCCTACATACCCTGTATTACCTCTATAGCAGCCTGGTCTTTGGCGTCTTGTCGGTATGGCATGTCTTGCAGAGGGCCGCCGGCGCCGGGGACATCGGAAAACCATCCAATCTTTCTTCGACAAGAGAATAATTTATGGCTGACAAGCAGGTCGTGATTATTGGAGCGGGACCGGCGGGTTTGACAGCCGGTCTGGAACTCACCAAGCACAATGTGCATCCGGTGATTTTCGAGCAGAATGATAAGGTGGGGGGGCTTTCCCGGACCGAGAGTTACAAGGGCTATTACTTTGATCTGGGCGGGCATCGATTTTTTACCAAAGCCGAAGCGGTGAACAAGATGTGGCGAGAAGTCCTCGGCGACGATTTCATTCTCCGCCCGCGTCTCTCGCGCATTTACTACCAGGGCAAGTTTTTCAATTACCCGCTCAAACCCTTCAACGCCCTGTTCGGGCTTGGCCTCTGGCAGGCCATCCTCATCGGGCTGAGTTTCATCAAATGGCAGATCTTGCCTTACAAGCACGAAGACACGTTTGAACAGTGGGTGACGAATCGCTTTGGCAAGCGGTTGTTTGAGATATTCTTCAAGACCTACACGGAAAAGGTCTGGGGGGTCCCGACCTCCGAGTTGAAAGCCGAATGGGCTGCCCAGCGGATCAAGGACCTTTCCATGAAGACCGCGCTGCTGAGCATGTTCATCAAACCCAAGAACAAGATCAAAACACTCATAGAAGAGTTCCACTATCCCCGTCGCGGTCCCGGGATGTTCTGGGAAGCCGTCCGGCGCGAGATCGAGCGCGCGGGCGGTACGGTTGAGCTGAATAGCAATGTGATTCGGGTAAACCGGCAGGGCAATCGAATCCACAGCGTCGTTTTTTCTTGCAACGGCAGTGGAGAAGAGGTTGTCCCGGGAACGGATTTCATTTCCAGCATGCCTGTATCGGAGTTTGTCAGAAAACTGGACCCGCCGCCCGCGGATGTTCTGAACGCCGCGAACAAACTGACTTATCGCGATTTCATAACCGTGTGCCTTATCGTGAATCAGGCGGACCTCTTCCCCGACAATTGGATCTACGTGCACTCCCCCGGAGTCAAGGTCGGGAGAATCCAGAATTTCAAGAATTGGAGCCCTGACATGGTCCCGGACCCTTCCAAGACCAGTCTGGGCATGGAGTATTTCTGCACGGAAGGGGATGAGCTCTGGAACACGCCCGACGCAGACTTGATCGAGTTGGCCAGGAGAGAAATAGACCAGATCGGCCTGGCCCGCTACCAGGACGTTGAGGACGGCACCGTTGTACGCGTGCTAAAGGCATACCCGGTGTACGACTCCGATTATCGTGAATATCTCACGCAGGTCCGCCAATTCGTAGACGGCCTGGAGAATTTCCAGACCATTGGCAGAAACGGCCTGCATCGGTATAATAACCAGGACCACGCAATGATGACGGGAATGTTGGCAGTCCGCAACTTGATGCTCGGAGAACATAACGACCTCTGGAGTGTGAATACGGATCAAGAGTACCATGAGGAGGTTCGCGAACCGGCAGCCAAGGAGGAAATTGATCAGGTGTTCAAAGGTGCGCTCCGGCGCGTATTTTCCCGGCTTGACCCGGTGGCGCTGGGCGTCTCCTTTGGGATTACGGCCGGCTCCATCCTCCTTCTGGCTACGGCCTTCCTGGTCATCAAGGGTGGACCTTATGTGGGGTATAACTTGCAGCTGCTCAACCAGTTCTTCCCCGGTTATGAAGTGACGCTGGCGGGAAGCCTGATCGGGCTTGTCTACGCTTCCATAGTCGGATTTGCAGTTGGATGGGCATTTGCCTATATTAGGAACGTCACGGTATTTATAAGCGCATTGATCATTCACCGCGACATTGAATTTCACCTGCTCCGCCGATTCCTCGATTACATGTAGAACTCCGGCGTAGCACGGTGAGATAAAGGAGACCTCGGTTATGGCGAACAACGAAACGGATATTGAGAATGAAGTGCTCACCGAACTCTTGCGCTTGAATGCGACCATCATGGGGCTGATCACCGGGCTCGTCTTCGCCCTTGGAATTTTTACGGTGACCAACTTTTTAATCGTAAAGGGCGGTCCCAATGTAGGGCTTCATCTCAGCCTGCTCAGCAATTTCTTCCCCGGCTACCAGGTGACTTTCCTGGGAAGTCTCATCGGCGCCGCGTACGGGTTTGTCACCGGATTTCTCGTCGGCTATTTTGTTTGCGCAATCTACAACCGGGTGGCGGACTTGCGCGAGATGCTGCATCGTAAGAAAGCAGGATGAGAGGACGATTTGACACGCGCCAAGGCGCTGGATGCGTGGATGAGACTCTACCGGGTAGGCTGGACACGGCCTGCCCGGTTTCTTGTTTTCAGCCCTGGTCAAGAAAGCAATGGTTGGGTTGCAAGAGAACTCCGGTACTATTGCTTTATCCACTTTGGAATTTTATAATGAACGGGAATAGACGCCTCTATAGTGTATCTCCTGCTTTCTCCATTAGCGTGGACCGGCGCCGGCCTTTCATTTTGGAATTCGCCTGGTCCAGCCCGTCACTGCTCTCAAGCACGCGACCGTGAGGACAACCTAATCCACATCTGGATGTCCCCTCACGATTCGATTATGCGCGCCCCGCGTATCGGCGCCGGAGAGTAGAACCAAGGTGGGACCCAAGAAACTTGCACGTCGAGCACAGAGAAGGGATCAATTGTGAACAAGTCACAGATGAAATATGTCCTTTTCATCGCCTGCGCATTTCTTTTGAGTCTTTTGGCAGGCATACCCTCGGCCCGAGCCGACTCGCCCACTCTTCCCACGCCGCGGGCCCCCACCGGGGGCCAACTGACTTTTTTGCCTTTAATCGAGAGAAACATCAACTCGTGGCCGATGGTGGGGGCAAATCTAGAGCGCACCAGCTGGACGAGAGAAGAAGTCCGAGGGAACCTCTCGGTCGAATGGTATCACCCGATAGAGCCATTCATTCCGTCCAAGGTGCAGCTGATCGCCGAAAATGACAAGATCTACGTCTCTACTGCGCGCGGCCTATACGCTTTCTATAGTGCCAATGGGAGTCTCGCATGGGTGTTTCCGACCGAAATGCCCCTCGGTCACTCTCCGACCATCGCCGCGGCGGGGGGTAAAAATGTCGCCTTCGTCGGCGGGGAAGACCATAAGATGTACGCCCTGGATGCTCAGACCGGTCAGCCCCTCGCGGGCTATACCCCGTTTCAAGCCGGGGCCGGTTTCGAAACCAATCCCCTCGTGATCAATAATACTATCTATGCGGGTAACCGCGATGGCAATTTCTATGCGCTGGATGCCGTCACCGGGGCTCTCAAATGGAATTACGCGACCAACGGCCCCGTCCTGTTTTCCGCCGCTTATCGGAACGGAGTCGTCTATTTTGCATCCAATGATAGTTATGCCTACGCGCTGGATGCGAGCAGTGGCGCCCTGGTCTGGAAATCCGCCAAGTTCCCCGGCGCCGGGTTCCAAGCCTTCTGGCCGGTGATCTATACCGAAAAAGCGAGCGGCAAAGTTTACGTGATCTTC
>JBLMXX010000329.1:0-2637 GCA_050257995.1 Acidobacteriota bacterium
ACGCTGATTGTATTTCATCGGGGTTCGCCGTGAGAACGAATCGACCACACATAGGGCTTGCCTCCCCTTCTGCTTTCGGAATGCGCCAAGTGTAGCACTCGGCGCCGGCACCGTCAATAGGCGCTTACGCCAAAGGACAAGCCCCGTTCGGGATCTTCCCGAACGGGGCTTGTCCTCCGGCTGCCGGTTGATTCGTCTACGCCTGCAGAAATTTGGCCATCCTCACATTTGAAATCCAACCAAGTGGAATTTCATCCGGCTTTCCTTCCACCGTTACAAATATATCCTGGCAACCGCCCGCCTCCTGTGCTTGACGCTTGGCGTCCGCCAGTGTCGCTTTCTGCGAAATCATGATGAAACCCTTATTGGCTCCATATTCCCTTTTTGCCGCTTTTTCCTTGGCTATGAATGTCTCCAGACTATCCTTCTCGCTGCCGCCGTCGGCAATGTATTTGTCGATACTCGACTGATGGATCATGTATTTCAGTTTTCCATCCGGGTCGAGAATGGGCAAGCGGCTCACCGGGTCCTTGAACAGGTCCCGCAGCTTCTTGAGCGGAACGTCCTTATCATCTTCTCCTTGCTGGATCTGGTAAGATGTGACCTGTGTCATGGGTCGCATGATGGCGACGACACTGGTCTTGGCCCGTTCCTCGGGAGTGAGTTGCTGGACCAAATCCCGCACTTGTTGGTTTGTCTCCCGCACTTCTTTGTTCGCGGACTCGAAATTCTCTCTGCCAAAGTAAATTGCCAATACGGTCCCCACCCAGGCGGCAATCACCGGCACAATGACGTTAAAGACGCTCATGGCATTCTTGGAATCTACGATGATGACCGCCACTGTCAATGTTTTCCGGGTTAAATTTCGTTAACCTGGAAAGATACTGGGGTGGATCATTTTCTCGTTCATCTCCGTAAACCCGCCAGGGCGTAGATTGCATCCAGCTTGAGGTTCCGCCGCGCAATTTGGGCGAGATGATCATACATCGCCTCGCGATCAAACCGCGTGCCGGTCGAGCGCAAGAGGTGCTTGCGGCGCGCCAGATTCGTCAATAGCAAATCGCGCAAGCGGTCGTTGTCGAACAGGCCGTGAAAGTACGTCCCGACGATCCAGCCGCTCACGTCGGTGGCGCCATCCGCGTCGTCCACCGCATTTTCTCCGCGCGCGGTCACGTGCACGAACGGCTCGCCTTCCACGCGGGTCTGCCCCATGTGAATCTCATAGCCGGAGATTTCCAGCCCGCGCGCCTGTGCGAACAGTCCGCGGTCCAGGGCAATATTGCCGCTGGCGCGCACGGTCTGCTTTTCGGTCTCGAACGTGGTCACCACGGGAACGAGACCGAGACCGCTCACTTGTGCGTCAAGGGACTCGACATGGAGCGGGTCGCAGATTTTTCCGCCCAGCATCTGATAGCCGCCGCAAATGCCGAGGATCGGAACGCCAGCGCGCGCGAGTTCCGCGATGCGGCCGGCCAGCCCGCGGGCGCGCAGGAACTCTAGATCGGCAATCGTCGTTTTCGTGCCGGGCAGGACGATCAAATCCGGAGGCGGCTGCAGCTCTTCGACACGGTCCACAAAGCGTACCGTCGTATCCGCCTCTGCGCGCAGCGGATCGAAATCATCAAAGTTGCTCATGTGCGGCAGGCGGATCACCCCGATGTCGAGCGTCGCGCCCGAGTGCCCGCCGAGCGGCATTTCGTCCAGCATGGCGGAATCCTCGTCCGCGATGCGCAGGTCGTAGACGAATGGCATGACGCCGAGCACCGGCACCCCGCTGCGCTCTTCCAGGATCCTGACGCCCTCTTCGAACAAGCGCGGCTCGCCGCGAAATTTGTTGACGATGAATCCTTTGACGAGCGCACGCTCTTTTTCTTCCAGCAGCATGTGCGTGCCGAGCAGCTGCGCGAAAATCCCGCCGCGATCGATATCGCCGACCAGGAGGACCGGGGCGCGGCTGTACTCTGCAATCGCCATGTTCACCAGATCGCCCCGCCGCAAGTTCAACTCGGCGGGACTGCCCGCGCCTTCGATCACGACGATCTCGTACTCGGCGCGCAGCGCGTCGAGCGCGCCTGTGACCACACCCCACAACTCGCCGCGGCGGCGCATATACTCGCCCGCGGGCAAGCGCGCCCACGGCTTGCCCATCAGGATGATCTGCGCGAACGCGTCGGCTTCGGGCTTGATGAGGACGGGGTTCATTTCAACGGTGACATCCACGCCCGCGGCGTCCGCTTGCATCGCCTGCGCCCGCCCGACTTCGCGACCATCGCGCGTGGCAAATGAGTTGAGCGCCATGTTCTGCGCCTTGAATGGCGCGACCCGCCAACCGTCTTGCTTGAAAATGCGACAGAGTGCGGCGACCATCAGGCTTTTCCCTGCCGATGACATCGTGCCCTGGACCATCAAAACTTGACTGTTCATAAAGTCTCCCCGTCAAATCGCATCATTCTCCTCCCGAGTTTACCGACAAAACTAGCCGGGCAGCCATTGCGTATTATTATTATAGGAAAGGAAAAACGCCCGGCTGACCGCCGGGTACTCACAAATAGAGGAAGGAAAGATGGTACGAAAAGTGATTTTCATCACAGCGGTCGTGCTCGTCCTGACCGTCGCGCTGGTCGGCACCGCTCTCGC
>JBLMXX010000330.1:0-3957 GCA_050257995.1 Acidobacteriota bacterium
TAAACGACCTCTTTCATTCCGAGGAGGTCAATAAAGCCCACGAACGATGCCTCTGCGCCAATCGGCAACTGGATCGCGACCGGCTTTGCCCCCAGACGCTCGGCAATCATATCGATCGTTCGAGTGAAATTCGCGCCGATGCGGTCCATCTTGTTCACGAACGCCAAGCGCGGTACTCCAAACCGGTCAGCCTGACGCCAGACTGTTTCCGACTGCGGCTGGACGCCTGCCACGGCATCAAAAACGACAATGCCGCCGTCGAGGACGCGCAATGACCGCTGGACCTCGGCAGTAAAATCAATATGCCCTGGCGTATCGATCAGATTGATCTGATGATCGCGCCAAAAAGTCGTGGTGGCGGCTGACGTGATCGTGATGCCACGCTCACGCTCTTGCTCCATCCAGTCCATGACGGCAGTGCCTTCATGCACCTCGCCGATCTTATAGGTTTTACCGGTGTAATACAAGATCCGCTCACTGACGGTCGTTTTGCCGGCGTCAATGTGAGCGATCACACCGATATTCCGAATCTTTTCGAGCGATACTAGTCTTGCCACAATAACATCCGCAATCGTCAATTGTCAGCGGTCGCCGATCTGTCGACTACTGACAAGGAAATTACCAGCGATAATGGGCGAACGCGCGGTTCGCTTCTGCCATTTTGTGAGTTTCTTCTTTTTTCTTGATGGTCGCGCCCTGATTCGCTGCGGTGTCCATCAATTCCCCCGCCAGTTTTTCGGCATAGGTTTTGCCGGCGCGCGCCCGCGAGTTGGCGATGAGCCAGCGCATCGCTAGCGCATTGCGGCGGACACTGGAAACTTCAACCGGTACCTGGAGAGTCGCACCACCGACGCGGCGCGGCTTGACTTCCAAACTGGGTCCCGCGTTGCGCAAGGCCGTCTCAAAGACTTCCAATGGCGGCTTTTTGGTCTTTTCCTCGATGATGCCAAGAGCATCATAGACCAGCTTCTCGGCAACCGTCTTCTTCCCGCGTTCCATCACACGGTTGATGAATTGTGCGATCACCAGGCTATTATATTTCGAATCCGGATCGACACGATGATGTTCGACCTGTCCTCTTCTCGGCATTTCAATCTCCACAGTTGGATAGTTCGTTAGTTGGTTAGTGCGATAGTTAAGAACAGAACTACCTAACTATTCAACTATCGAACTAACGCACTAAGTTGCAGGCGCTTCGCCCTTCGGCATCTTTGAACCGTACTTGGAGCGTCCCTTGCGGCGCTTTTCGACACCCGTCGTGTCCAGTGCGCCGCGCACGATATGATAGCGAACGCCCGGCAGGTCCTTAACGCGTCCACCTCGAATCAGCACCACCGAGTGTTCCTGTAATTGGTGTCCCTCGCCGGGAATATAGGCGGTCACCTCGATGCCGTTCGTCAGCCGGACGCGGGCGATCTTGCGCAGTGCCGAGTTCGGCTTTTTCGGGGTCATGGTACGAACGACCGTGCAGACCCCGCGCTTGAGCGGCGAACCCTTGCCGCGGACTTGGCGATTTCGCAAGGTGTTCAAAGTGAACCGCAGCGCGGGTGCTTTGGTCTTTTTCGATTGTTGCTTGCGACCTTTGCGGATCAATTGATTGATCGTTGGCACTGAATTTCCTCCAGCAGCCTGTACCACCCCGTTGGACGAGGCATCCGGCTACAGCTTGTGTCCCTTTTTTTGACAAAACAACGCCCTTCCGCAAGGGAAAGGTCGCAAACCATCAGAACGATTTGCGAGGGAAGGGCGCAAAATCAGATCATCCTTCCGCCCACTAGCGCGGACCATGGGGACTCCAGTTACCGCAAAAGGTTACGTTGCTGGGCTCAACCGCGTTTCCACGTTTTTTCTCGTGGACTACGATTGTTTGCAGTAACCCCTACATCCTCCCACACGTGACGAGGAAGGGAGACCCGAGTGACAATAGTGGATCGCCTTTTTAGAGACTGACCCCGTGTCCGAAAGTACCGGGCGGGACGCCAGTCACGACCCACGAAGACCGATTATATGCAATACCTTTATTTCTGTCAAATCAGGCTTCGTGGGGGGCGTTTTATGAAACGCCCCTCACGGATTGTTACGCTGCCACCGCCGTTGGTTCTTCGGTGATATCGTCTACTGTCACCGTCGGCGTTGGGCCCAGTTCGATTTCGTCGGTCCGTTCGCGAAAGCCGCTGCCGACCGGAATCAACTTGCCCAGAATCACGTTCTCTTTGAGACCTCGCAGGTGGTCCACCCGACCGCGGACGGCGGCATCCGTTAGCACGCGCGTCGTCTCCTGGAAGGAGGCAGCGGCGAGGAACGATTCCGTCGCCAAAGCCGAACGCGTCAGCCCGAGGATGATCGGTGTTGCCGTCGCTTGAGTCCCACCGGCTTCAATGGACTGTTTGTTGCGTGCATCGAATATCTTGCGGTCGAGGATCTCGCCTGGCAGCAGGTCGGTGGCACCTGAAGTGCGCACGCGCACTCGTCTCAGCATCTGGCTGATAATGATTTCGATGTGCTTGTCGTTGATGTTCACACCCTGGGACCGGTAAACTCGCTGGACTTCATCCAGCAGATAGATCTGCGTCGCCTCGAGCCCAAGAATACGCAAGATTTCGCGCGGGTTCTTGGAGCCTTCGGTCAGCTGATCCCCGGCCTTGACACGCTGACCTTCTTCCACACGCAAGCGGGCGCTCGCCGGAACTTCATAGCCCGATTCATCGCGAACATCGCGGCGAATCGTGACCTTGCCCTTTTCGACGATGGCCGTGCCAGGATGTTTGGCAACGATTTCCTGATCGGCGCCTTCGGCAATCAACTGACCCTCTTCGACCTGATCGCCATCTTTGACCTGGGGCTTGACCCCGCGCGGGTATTCGTATTCGTCCTGCTCGACCCGCGTGTTGACGATGCGTAAGCGCCGCTCATCGCCCTCATTGTAAAGCTCTACCACGCCGTCGATCTCCGCCATGAGGGCTTCGCCCTTGGGGTCCCGCGCCTCGAACAACTCTTCCACGCGCGGAAGACCATTCGTAATGTCTTCGACGCCGGCCACGCCACCCGTGTGGAACGTGCGCAGCGTCAACTGCGTCCCCGGCTCTCCAATCGACTGCGCCGCAATGATCCCCACCGCCTCGCCCGTGCGGATCACGCCGCCACGTGCAAGGTCACGCCCGTAGCACTTGGCGCACATGCCGTGCCGTGCCTCGCAGGTGAGTGGACTGCGAACCTGGATACGGTTGATTTTGGCTCCCTCAATGAGAGTCCAAACTTCTTCCGTGATCATCTCCCCGGCAGGGACGATGACTTCGCCCGTCTTGGGATGGGCAATGCTGCTCGCCGCCACCCGCCCCACCACGCGCTCGCTGAAATCCTCCCCTGTCCGCTCTTTGGAGCCACCCTCCAGCCAGATGCCGTTGGTCGTGCCGCAATCTTCCTCGTTAATAATAACTTCTTGCGCCACGTCGACGAGGCGGCGCGTGAGATACCCCGCATCCGCCGTCCGCAGCGCCGTGTCCGCCAACCCCTTCCGCGCCCCGTGCGTCGAGATAAAGTACTCCAACGCCGTCAGCCCTTCCCGGAAGTTCGACTTGATCGGCAGCGCAATGATCCGCCCTGCCGGGTCCGCCATCAGCCCGCGCATCCCCGCCAACTGCCGGATCGGCTGAAAGCCACCCTTGGTCGCCCCGCTGTTCGCCATCACCCGGATCGGCGACTCTTGCGCCATTCCCTTGGCGACCGCTTCGGTGATCTCTTCGGTGGCCTCGGTCCACAGCTCGACCGTCTTGACGTACTGCTCCTCTTCCGTGATCAACCCGCGCCGGTACTGCTGCTCGACCTCATTCACCTGCCCCGTCACGCGGTCGAGAATTTCATACTTTTGTTCAGGCACGGTAATATCGTCGATGGCGATGGTGAGACCGCTGCGGGTGGCATACTTGAACCCGATGTCCTTGATCCGGTCCACCACCT
>JBLMXX010000331.1:0-3357 GCA_050257995.1 Acidobacteriota bacterium
TTATGCGAATGAGTTCGGAGTGGACGTGACCTATCACCTGACGGTGCAGTAAAGTCCCGGCAGGCGAGGGTGCGGCCCAGCCAAGCACCGAGTTAGGCCGAACAGATACAAAAAGGTTGACGAATAGGACCCACTGGGTTCGGTAGAGCCAGTGGGTCCAGTATTAGCTGAGGCGACCCAAGTATGCGAGTGTTGGTAAGAAGAAAACCCCGCTCGGGCCAATAGCCTTCGTCGTTGCCTTCCAGAACCCCTGCATCGCTTCGATGAACTCTGTGCTCAGGTCCGACCATTAGCGGCCCTAACGGCGGTGACCCGTGCCTCGAAGAAAGGTGCGCTGACCGTTGAGCCTGAGCCTGCCTGAATACTTCCGGACGTTCAATCCCGGATTGTTCGACAAAGGCAGCAAAGCGGCGTTCAAGAGTAAACTCCCGCAACCGTGTATTAGTCGTCGGCAATTCATTTCTCGTTCTTTTTCGCTCATCAATAGAAGATTGCTCACTTTCTGCCCTGTCCCTTTCCGTGGAATCACACTCGATTCCTATAACCCAGAAAGGGCGGACATTTCTATTCGGCAGAAAGCGGACATTGCTACTTGGGGCTAACATAGCCTGATAGACGCTAAATCAACGCCGGCGCGTACGCTGACGGACGGTGACCTGGTAAACTGCAGTCAAAGAACGGGGACGCCAGAACAGGCGAAATTTCATCTCGCTCTCAAGGAGGATAAAATGTCAAAGAATCGTTGGTTCGATGTACTCATAGCAATTGCATTTCTCGCCGTGGTGGGATTCACCATCCGATTTACAACTGCGCCCGCCCCAGTCGTGCCTAGCTCCGCAGCTATCGATAGGCAGATGACGGGAACTTGTTTGCCCCAAGCCGGCATGACGACCATTAACGGTGCACTAATGACGGGAACTTACCTGCCCCAAGCTGCTATGAGAACCGCTAACGGCCCACAAATGACAGGAACCTACCTGCCCCAAGCTGGCATGACGACCATTAACGGTGCACTAATGACGGGAACCTATTTGCCGCAAGCTGCCATGCAGCTGAATGCGTATTGAACTTGGAACGGTGGCTGGCAACGGGTCGGTAAACTCTACGGTCGGCCCAATCGCTCTAGACACGGTCGATGGCCCAATGGATATGTACGAAAGAGCGCACTGGTAGATGCCTTGCCTGTGCGCTCTGGTTTTCCGTTGTCCGATGCTCAAGGCTTTACCTGCCCCTGAACGAACATCCACCCCTTGGCAAAATCCTGTGTGGTGTACACCCTTCCGTCCCGCTCGATATCATGAGGGTTAATCCAATCACCGGAGTGATCGATACCTTCGCCAGCCCGATGGGGAGCGGGATCCATAACATCACACTGGGATCTGACGGTAGACTCTGGTTCGTCGAATCCAACGCGAACTGGATCGGGCGGACTATTATCCGCTAACCTTACACGGCGGACCCGCGCGCCTCGTCGTGCCAGGACTCTACTTTTGGGAGAGCGCGAAATGGGTGCGCGGTTTGCAACTAATGGAAAAAGACTAGCCCGGCTTTTGGGAACGGGATTTGATTTGCCGACGGGAAACGAATTTCCCCTACTTGGGGAGGTTAGTGGCAAGTTTCCCAATCGGCCGTTGACAGGTCTCGCTGTCCAAGGTAAGATTCGCCGCACGATCAGGAGAGCAAGCCCGCCTCCGGGAAACGTGCCATGGCGACGAATAATTTGCCGGTCCCCCTTACCCGCTTCATTGGTCGAGACGAAGAAATCAACGAGATGCTGCGCCTGAGCGTGCAAACGCGTCTGCTCACGCTAACCGGTTCGGGCGGATGTGGCAAAACGCGTCTGGCGCTGGAGGTCGCCACACGTCTTGGCGATTCCTTCGAACCGAACGTCGCGTGGGTCGACTTGGCCCCGGTGGCGGATGCCGCTCTCGTGCAACAGACCGTCGCCCATATCCTTGACGTTCCCGAATTCTCCGATCAACCCCTCACCCGGTCTGTTGCCAATTATCTGCGCCCTCGAAATTTTCTGCTGGTCCTCGATAATTGTGAGCATTTGATTGACGCGTGTGCGCAATTGGTCGAAGAATTGCTGCGGACGTGTCCTCACCTGTTGATCCTCGCCACCAGCCGCGAAGCGCTCAACATTTCGGGCGAAACCGCCTGGCGGGTCCCGCCCTTGCAAGTCATTGATCCTCGCACGACCGCGGCGTGGGAACCCCTGCTCGCGTCCGAATCGGTACGCCTGTTCATCGAGCGAGCGCGTTCCGTCGAACACGACTTCGTGGGCGACCAACAGAACGCCAGAGCCATCGCTCAGATCTGTCATCGCCTAGACGGGATGCCGCTCGCGATCGAACTGGCTGCCGCGCGGGTGAAAGCCTTGCCGGTTGAACAGATCGCCGCGCGGCTGGATGACCGTTTTCGCTTGTTGAACCTGGGTACGCGGACGGCTCCACCGCGGCACCAAACCTTACGCGCCGTGATTGATTGGAGTTACGATTTACTTTCTCCTGCTGAAAAAACTCTCTTCCGTCGCTTGGCGGTCTTTGCAGGCGGATGGACATTGGAAGCGGCTGAGGTCGTCTGCAGTGGCGAGGGTCTGGCTTCGTATGCAATTCTGGATTTGGTCGAGCACCTCGTCGACAAGTCGGTGGTCGTGGCGCAGAATAAAGTGGCACGCTATCATCTACTGGAAACGATTCGGCAATACGGACATGAAAAGCTGTTAGAATCGGCGGAAGCTGAAACCAGTCATCAGCGCCATCTTGAGTGGCTCATCCAATTCGCCAAGGAAGCGGATCCGAAATTGCGTGGTCCGGAAATGAATATCTGGGCGCGACGCTTGGATGCGGAACTCGACAATATCCGCACCGCGCTCGAATGGGGGTTTGAGCACGCGCAAATTTCAAACGTGGCAGAACTCGTTGCGGCACTGGATTATTATTTCTTCTTGCGAGGCAATTATGGCGAAGCCAAGCGTTGGGCGGAAAGAGTAGCGCAACTCACTCGCGGTGCGCCTGCCGATATACATGCCAAAGCGCTCTTTGCATGGGGTTTCATGTTGGGCCGTTTGGGCGATTCTGAGAGCGCGGAACCTGTTTTGCAACAAGCGTTGGCGCTCTATCGCGCCTTGGACAATCCTGAGCGGGTAGCATATATTCTCAACTTACTGGGTGTTATAGCATCTTTTCGAGACAACATTGATCGAGCGGAGCAGTATTTCCAAGAATCACTGACGCTTCGTCGGGCAATCGGCGATAAATGGGGGATTGCGCACACACTCCAAAATTTCGGTTTGTTAGCAGAAAGACGGGGAGATTACGCTGGAGCCAAAGCCATCTATGAGCAGGTACTCGA
>JBLMXX010000332.1:0-4650 GCA_050257995.1 Acidobacteriota bacterium
AACGCCACCCCGCGTCCGCCAATCTGGGAAACGTACTGGGTGATCAAAAAGTCCACCGTGATGAATTGCGCCGCCATCGTCGTCATGATCAGGTAATAGCCCTTGACCCGCGCCGAGGGCAGTCCGAACAACACACTCCACAAGCCCGCCGTGATCGCCGCCAGAATAACGGTCAATGGGTATGGCATCCCGAATTTCAGCATGGCGATGGCGCTGGTGTACCCCCCAACGGCAATGAATGCCGCGTGCCCCAACGTCAACTGCCCGGCAAAACCGATCAACAATTGCACACCCATGGCGGAAAGGATGGTGTAGCCGATCAGGTTGGCAACCGAGACGACGTATAATCCGTACTGCGGCAAAATGACCGGCATGACGATAGGAATCAAGACGAAAAGAATCAAAAACAAGGCGATCATGCGCGCCCAGACAAAGCGCGTCTGCCACCACGCGTGATCCTCCGCATACGTCTGATGGTAAACACCACTCGGCAACCGCATAACGCTCATCAATCCTCTCCTGCCTCGATGCTAGCACGTGTTACGGCAAACGCGCCCTACACTCGCTCTATCCTTGTCCAGCCCCATAACCCGTAGGGTTTGACGAGCAGCACAATCGTCATCACCACGTAGGGGAAAATATCCTTGACGCCGCCGGGGAACAACTTGATACCGGCGACGGTCAGCGGGTCCAGGTAGCCGCCCGCGAGATTTTGCAGCAAGCCGATGATAATGCCCCCGACGATCGCGCCCGGAACGGAATTCAGCCCGCCGATGACCACCGCCGGAAGCACCAGCAAGCCGAGATAACCGATGGAAATATTGATCCCGTTAATGTTGCCGAGGAGCGTGCCGCCCACACCGGACGCCATGAACGCAATCGCCCACGCGGCCGCATACACGAACTTGGCGGAGATGCCGAGCGACAGCGCCGCCATCTCGTCATCCGCAGTGGCTTGAATCGCCAGCCCCCACCGCGTGTACTGGAAAAACGCCACGAAAACAAAAAGCAGGAGAATGGCGGCGGCGAAACTCCAGATATAGACCTGACCGATGACGATGTTCCCCAGGCGGATGGGCTCGCTGGGAAACACGGGGGGTGTGAAAACCAGGGTATCGGTGTTAAAGAGAAGGAAAATCAATCCGCGGAAAAAGAAGGAGAGACCGACCGTGACCATAATCACGGTAAGGGTTGGCTCGCCGATGAGAGGGCGGAGAAACAGCCGCTCGGTCAAAAGTCCCAGGATCGCACCGATGATAAGCGTCAACACCACCGAGAGCAAGAATGGAATGTGCGCCTGGTAAAAAGTATACGAGACGTATGCACCGACCAGCGTCAATTCACCCATCGCAAGATTCAGGACGCCAGAGGACTTGTAAATGAGCGTCCAGCCCAGTGCGACGAGGGCATAGATCCCGCCAACCATGAAACCGGTGATGACAAGCTGCAAAAAGACATCCATGGCCAACTCACGTTTTCCGCTTTACGTTTTACGTTTTACACTTTACGCCTAAAGATCTATTTCGCTTCTGTTACATCCACGATTTTGAGGTCCGTCTTGATCTGTTGGGTGCGCCCATCCTCGTACTTGATCGTCGTGTCCATGTGGACGGTGCCGGATGAGCTGTACAATCCATCGACGATTGGCTTGTAGCGCTCTTCGAGAAAGCCGCGGCGCAGTTTCTTGGTACGAGTCAGTTCATTGTCGTCGGCATCCAGTTCCTTGAAAAGGTTCACAAACCGGCGGACGCGCGCCGAGGGGGGCAGACCCTTGTTGACCTGCTCGACGGCGCGGCGTACCAAATCCAGCACGCGCGGCTCTTGGGAGAGTTCGGTGTAGCTGGTGTAGGCAATCCCTTTGCTTTCTGCCCAGCGCCCGGTGACGTTATAGTCGATGCAGATCACCGCCGCGGCGTAAGGTCGCTGATGACCCAGAATCCAGGCGTCTTTGACGTACGGGCTGAACTTGAGGCGGCTCTCGGCAAACATCGGCGAGAATTTGCGACCGTCGTTCAAGACCATAATATCCTGCGTCCGGTCGAAGAAAACCAGGTGCCCGTTGTCGTCGATAAAGCCATTGTCACCCGAGTGCAGCCAGCCGTCCTGGAGCGCGCGGGCGGTGGCTTCAGGGTTCTTGTAATACCCTTTAAACACGGAGGGACTGCGCGAGAGAATCTCGCCATCCTCTGCGATCCGCACCTCGGTTTCGGGGATCGGCTTGCCAACGGTATCCAGCTTGACATCGTCCGAACGATGCAGGACCGAAATGCCCGCGATTTCCGTCTGCCCATAAATCTGCTTGAGGTTGACGCCGATGGCGTGGAAATAGCGAAAGTGGTCGGGACCCATCGCCGAGCCGCCTGTGTACGCGTTCCGCATGCGCGCCAGCCCCAAATGGTCGCGCAGGGCGCGATGCACGAGGGGCCCGGCGATATAGCTCTGCAATTTTAGCCACCATGAAACAGGGCGCTTTTCAAATTTGGCGTCGGCGAGCGCATAGCCGACCTGCATGCCCCATTCGTACAACTTGCGTTTGAGGAACGTCGAATCGGCGTACTTGACCTGCAGGCCGCGCACCATCTGCTCGTACAAACGCGACGATGAGAACATCGTCTGGGGACCGATCTCGCGCAGGTCCTCCATCGCACTTTCCGGCTCTTCGGGGAAATTCAGTTTGATGCCCGCCTGGATGCCGCAGGAGATAGACATCATCTGCTCGCCGATCCAGGCAAACGGCAGGAAGGAAACAAAATCGTCGTCCTCATACGCGGGATCCACACGCAGCAAGTTCTGCCCCATCTTGAGCATGTTATGATGCGTCAGCAGGGCGCCTTTGGGAGCAGAGGTGGTGCCCGATGTGTAAAACAAGAGCGCGACATCCTCGCCATTCCCTTCCCGTACTAGCTCGTCGAAACAGTGTGGGTCCTTGAGGTCGAGGGCGCGCCCCCGCTCCATGACCTCCTCCAGGCTGAGGAGGATCGGGTCGCGATAATGGCGCATCCCCTTGGGGTCATCCCAGATCACGTGTTGGAGCTTGGGACATTGGTCCTTGATGGCAAGCGCCTTGTCGACTTCTTCCTGACCCTCGCCGACGAGGAATTTGGCATCCGAGTGATCGGCGATGTAGCGGACTTCGTCCATCAGCGATTCCTGGTAGATCCAAATGGCCACGCCTCCGGCGCAGAGAACGCCCATTTCCGCCCACAGCCCTTCGGGACGGTTGTCGCCGATAAGAGCCACCTTGTCGCCGCGCTGCAGGCCCAGCGAGACCAACCCGAGCGCGATCATCTTTACGCGGTCCAGGTAATCATTCCATGAGATAGGGCGCCAGATGCCAAACTCTTTTTCGCGCATGGCTACCCGGTCGCCGTATTTGGCGACCGCGCGCACGAAAGCCTTTGGTAAC
Source organism: Acidobacteriota bacterium (assembly GCA_050257995.1). Taxonomy (GTDB): domain Bacteria; phylum Chloroflexota; class Anaerolineae; order UBA4142; family UBA4142; genus JBLMXX01. Next base: position 3,407 of record JBLMXX010000332.1, read on the forward strand.
GTCAGGTCAGGCGTGATCTCGATTTCCGGCGGGGCATGCATTTTATCGCCGCGTGACATACAAGTCCTCTTTTTCCCCCAGGTAAGCGTTCATCACGCGTTCATCGCGCTGGATTTCGTCGGGAGTACCTTCGGCGATCTTTTCGCCAAAGTTCAGGACGGCGACGCGGTTGGAGATATCCATCACCACGCCCATGTCATGTTCGACCAGGACGCAGGTGACTTGCCACTTCCTATCCTCGTTGACGTCGAGAATGAAACGCGCCATATCCTCGACCTCTTCAAGGTTCAGCCCCGCCATCGGCTCGTCCAGCAAAAGCATGCGCGGCTGAAGCGCCAGCGCGCGCGCCAACTCGACCCGTTTTTGCAGGCCGTAAGGCAGCATCCCGACCGTCTTGTTGCGAATGTGAGGTATTTCGAGCAGGTCTATAATCTCGCGTTCGATAAACTCGCGGCTGGCGATCTCTTCCCGCGCCGTGCGTCCGACATAAATGCCGCCGTCCAGCAGACCGGTGCGCAAATGGAGATGGCGCCCGAGCCGGATGTTATCCAGGACGGTCATGCCGCGAAAGAGTTCGATTTTCTGAAACGTGCGGGAGATTCCGAGCCTGGCTCGCCGGTAAGGACGGAGAGGCGTAATGTCCTTACCTTCAAAGAGGATTTTGCCCCGCTGTGGAAAGTACAGCCCGTTGATACAGTTGAGCAGCACGGTCTTGCCGGCGCCGTTGGGACCGATGACGGAAAAGATTTCGCCCCGGCGCACATCCAGGCTGACGGCTTTCAACGCCGCGATGCCACCAAAGGCCATGTGGACGTTTTCAACCCTAAGCTGGACGGCGTTGTCGAGTTCAGGCATTCAATCTTCCTCGCGGAGCACCCAATCTGTGGACGGACGAGCCAGCCTCAGCCGGGATCGGGTGAGGCTTGACTATGCAAGCATTGTAAGCGAATTCAACGCACAGTGTCAACACCTGTGCGTATCTTTATCGTTTCCATTCGGGTAGTCTTTGAACTACACCAATGATACCCGTAGCTCCTCCTGCATAAGGCTTGCATTTACTGCATCCCGATCCAAGGCGGCCAGTTTCGCGCGCAAGAGGCGATTGTGCAAATTGGCATTGCTCTCCGCCATCACACGGATGTAATTGTCGGTATAGCCGGACCACTGTCCTCGGTCTCCCGTCTCCCAGAGCACTTGCATCGTCCGCCCGATAAAGCGCTCGGCAAAGGCGCGGGCGGCGGAAT
>JBLMXX010000333.1:0-16576 GCA_050257995.1 Acidobacteriota bacterium
GGCTGCCATGCATGCCCCCCGCCCGGAAGGAAAGGACCGCTCCGGGAAAGGTAAACCGACGTTGGAAGGAGGCAAGAGTGATCCGGTCAAACGAGGAGAGCGAACAGGTTCGCGCGTGGGAAGAAGAACTGCAAGCCGCAAACCGCCGGCTCGCACAGAGCGAGTACGCGTTGCAGACCCTGCAAATCGAATATCGAAACCTCCTGGAGCAACTCACCGCGGAGCGCGCGCACGCTGAACGACTGGCGGCTCTGGCCGACCGCTTCGGCGCCCGCTGAGCGGGAGGACGCTATGCTGCAATCCCTTTTTGTCCTCCCGGACACCGGTGACCTCCTGCTCCAACTGCCGGACCTCCCCGCGGTCACGCCTAACCTCGTGGCTCTGGCGGACGTCGAGGGAAATCTGCTCTACTTGAATCCCGCCGGGCGGCAGTTGTTGGGAATCCCGCCGGACTCGGCGATCACATCTCTGCACATTGCCGAATTGCATCCCGCCTGGGCAAACCTCGTCGTCCTCGGTCCCGGCGTCGAGATGGCGCTCCTCGATGGGATGTGGCGCGGCGACGCGGCGCTGCTCACCCGTGTCGGCGCCGAGATTCCGGTCGCGGAAGTGATCATGGCGCGCCCCGGCTCGCGGGGCGCCAATGTCCTGTTCATCTTTGCCTGGGATGTTTCAGAGAGCAAGCGCGAGGAGAACTTGCTCAAGCAGAGCGAACAGCGTTACCGCCGCATCGTCGAGTCGGCGAATGCCGGCATCTGGACGATCGATCCGGAGAACCGCGTGACCTTTGCCAACTCGGGGATGACGCGCCTGCTCGGCTGTCCGGTCGAGCAGCTGGTCGGCACGCCTATCACGGACTGGGTCGTGATGGGGACCCTAAGCGGAGACGGGACCGGCGCAAGCGACCGGCAGGATTTCATGCTCCGGCGCAAGGACGGCACGACCTTCCGCGCCACCCTCACCACCAGCCCCCTGTATGACGAGGAGGAACGCTACCACGGCGTCCTGGGCATCCTGGTGGAAAAAGATTGAGGCAAAAAAAGAGACCCGAAGGGTTTTCCCACCCTTCGGGTCTCTTTATTTTTACTACAGTTTGACGTTCAACAGCCACGGCGCGCCGATGATGATCAGTCCGGCGAAGAAGATGAGCCCAAAGATCAAGCCCAGTTTCCAGAAATCCGTGCGGGAGATAAAGCCGCTGCCGTAATAGACCGGCGAAGGTCCGGTCGCGTACGGCGTGAGGATGCCGATCAAGCCCAGCGCGTACACGCACAGCAGGGCGAACGGGAGGACCGGAATACCCGGAATGGCGATGCCGATGGCGAGGACGACGGGCAGCACAGCCGCCGTGTGCGCGCTCAGCGAGGCAAAAAAGTAGTGGATGAAGAAGAACAGCGCGACCAGCAGCCCCATCGCCATGAGGGGATCAAGCCCCTTGAGCGGCGCGGCGGCGAGATTGGCAAACCATTTCACAAAGCCCACCTGGTTCAGCCCGTTCGCCAGAGTGACGAGCGTCGCAAACCAGATCAGGACGTTCCACGCGGCTTTGTTGGCGAGGATTTCTTCCCAGGTCACGACGTTGGTGACCAGCATCAGCGCGATGATGACCAGCACCACGGTGGTGGCATTGATAAAGTTCGTGCCAAAGTACGGCAGGGAGAAGAGCGAGTTCGAGCCGGTGATCCACAGGAAGATGGCGAGGAGGACGAGCAAGATCATGACGATTTCCTGCCGGGTGATCTTGCCCAGCTTGCCCAATTCCCCGCTCGCCCACGCCGGGATCTCTTTGCTCGCTTTGATCTCCGGCGGATAGATGATGTAGGTGATGATGGGGACGAGCAGGAGCAGGACGATGCCGACCGGGATAAAGCCGATGACCCACTGCAGCCAGTTGATATCGATCTTGGTCGTCGTCTTGACGATCGCGAGCGCAGCCGCGTTCGGCGCGAGCGCGGTGATGAACATCGAACTGGTCACGCAGGTGGCGGCAAATGCCGTCCACATGATGTAGGAACCGATGCGCCGCGCCGTCGGCCCCGGCTCGGAACCGTATAGTCCCGGGATGTTGCGGATGACCGGGTAGACTGTGCCCGCGCTGCGGGCGGTGTTCGACGGCGTGCCGGGCGCGAGGACCAGGTCCGCAAACGAGATGGCATAGCCCAGACCTAGTGTGCGACCCCCTAGCCAGCGCACCAGCATCAATGCGATGCGGCGCCCCAGCCCGGTCTTGTTATAGCCCATCGAGAACACGAACGCGCCAAAGATCAGCCAGACCGTCGAGTCGGAAAACCCGCTCAGCGCCCAGTTGACCGATTGGGTCATGTCCGCGTTGACGTACCGCATCGCCGCGGCGACGGCTACGCCGATCAAGCCGATCGCCGCCGTGGGGATCGGCTCGACCACGAGCCCGACGATGACGGCGGCGAAGAGCGCCAAATACCACCACGCGCTCATCGTGAGCCCGGCGGGGACTCCAAAGACCAGGGGATAGAGGACGAGGACAAGCCACACGAATAATGGAATGGCCGCTTTTCTCAACACTTCATTCGTCCCCTTTTTCTGCACGGCAGGAAGGGTGACTTGAGCAGTTGCCATTTTCTTCCTCCTTAATCAAGAATATGTTGCCCCGAACAAAACAAAAAACGCCTCTGCGATGAGGCGTATTTAATATCCGCCCTTTCTCGGTAGAGAAAGAGAAAGGGCACTGCGCCCCTTTGCGCAAGCACTTCTTGCCCTATTCTAATACGTTTAGGTCAAAACTGGGTCTTATATTGGTTTAATTCCCGTTGATTGGAGCACGGACAATAGTGCAACCTTAGACTTCCAAAGTCTTGCGGAGCACCCCCGAAGCTTAAAGAGCGGAGCGGGGCGGAGACTTCGGAAGTCTCAAGCCCCACACCGTGGCACTCGCGGGCTCAGGCCGCCAGCGCCCCCGCCTTGGCGATGATGGCATCCGTCACTTCGGGCGTACGGGCGCGCCCGCCCAAATCCGGCGTCAACACTTTGCCTTCCCCTGTCACGGCTTTGATCGCCTCCAGGATCAGATCGGCGGAGGGCTTGTCGCCCAAATGTTCCAGCATCATCGCGCCGCACCAGATCATCGCGATCGGGTTGGCAATCCCCTTGCCGAAAATGTCCGGCGCGGACCCGTGGACCGGCTCGAACATCGAGGGATAATCGCGCTCCGGGTTGATATTGCCGCTCGCCGCCATGCCGAGACTGCCGCAGATCGCGCCGCCCAGATCGGTGAGGATATCCCCGAACAGGTTGGACCCGACCACGACGTCCAGTGATTCCGGGCGGAGGACAAAGCGCGCCGCCAGTGCGTCGATCAGCACCCGCTCGGTCGTCACCTCGGGAAACTCCCGCCCGACCGCAGCGAAGATCTCATCCCAGAAAGTGAGCGAATGCTGTTGGGCGTTCGACTTGGTCGCGCTGATGAGGCGCCGGCGCGGGCGGCTCTGCGCGAGGTTAAAAGCGTAACGGATGATGCGCTCGACGCCGGTGCGCGTAAAGACCGAGGTCTCGACGGCGACTTCGAGGGGCAGCCCGCGATGCGACCGCCCGCCTGCTCCCGCGTATTCGCCTTCGGTATTCTCGCGGATGACGATAAAATCAATGTCGCCCACTTTTTTGTCGGCGAGGGGGCTCTTGATCCCCGGCACCAACTGGCTGGGGCGATAGCAGACATACTGCTCAAACCCCTGGCAGATCGGCAGGCGCAATCCGCGCAGCGAGATGTGGTCCGGCACGCTGGGAAAGCCGACCGCGCCAAAGTAGATCGAGTCGAACTCTTTCAGCGTCTTGAGCGCATCCTTCGCCATCATCTCGCCGTGAGCGAGATAATACTCACAGCCCCACGGGAACGCGTCGTAATGCAAGCGATACGCGCCGGTCAATTCGCCGACGGCATCCAGAACGCGCACCCCCTCCGGAGCCACTTCCTGCCCAATCCCATCTCCCGGAATCAACGCAATGTGATAATCGTGCACAATTCCTCCTTTGGATATTGGTAACGATTGAAAGCAATACTACGGGTAGTGACGAATCCATTCGGTAGTAACGAATTCATTCGTTACCGGTAGTGACGAATTCATTCGTCAGATCGTCTTGATAAAGAGCCACACGGACACCACCAGACCCACGATCACAATAAAATAGCGCAGGGTGCGCTGGTTCACCCGCTTGGCGAGGCGCGCCCCCGCATATCCGCCGAGGATGGCGCCGATCGCCATGATGATGGCAATCGGCCAATCGATCATTCCCCGGATGACAAAATACAACAGCGCGACGCCGTTGATGGTGGTGGCGAGCACGGTCTTGAGCGCGTTCATGCGGTGAATGTCGCGCAGCCCCATCATGCTGAGCGACGCCAGCATCAACATGCCGATCCCCGCGCCGAAATAGCCGCCGTACGTCGCGACGAAAAGCTGGAAGGAAAACCCCCACAGCCCTTTCAACCAACTCACCTTTTCGACGTGAGAATCGCCGCCGTTCCCGCGCGTCAGCCGGTTGAAGAGATCGCTCGCCGCAAAGAGGAGGGTGGCAAAGAGGACCAGGAAGGGGACGATGTGCGCAAAGGTCTCTTCCGGGGTAAAGACCAGGATGACCGCGCCGAGCAAGCCGCCGATGAAACTCGGAACCAGGAGAGTGAGCAGCAGCCGGCGCTCGCGGGTGAGGTCCTCGCGGTACGCCACCGCGCTGCTGAGCGTGCCGGGCCACACGACGGCAGTATTGGTCGCATTCGCGATCACGGTGGGCACGCCGTAGGCGACGAGACCGGGGAAAGAGATCAGGCTGCCGCCGCCGGCAACCGAATTGATCATCCCGGCGATGATTCCGGCGAGGAAGAGCGCGATGGGACCGAGCACGATTTCCATGAACGAGGCGCCTCCGCAAAGTTCGGGCGAAGCCCGTCCTCCCTGGATCGTCGCTTCGCCCTCTATTTCATTATACCCGCCTGTTCAGGTTTGTGCAAAAACGCTCGTGCTAGGCTCCTACCGCGTCATCACGCCCTCGAACAGATCATGCTCGCGGCGCGGCGGCGGCTCGACCGGAAACGCGCGCATGAACGTTTCCTCGGCGTCGAACACGCGCTGCGCCCACTGCGCGACGCGCGGCATCGAGCCCAACTGGCTCGAATGGCACGCCGCCGCTTGCTGTTTGAGCGTCACGACGTCCCGGATCGGGACCCGCGCGTGGATCGGATAATCGACATCGACCAGCGAAGTGAGGTCGACGTCATGGTTCGTGCCAAAGTGCGCCGGGTCCCGTCCCAACAATTTCAGGACGCCCACGGCGGTGCGCAAGAACCGGCGCGAAAAAGTGCTGAAATACAGTTTCTGGGGTGCATAGGACGGCAGCGCATCCGGCGACTCACCCGGCTCCCCCGCCAGGCGGAACGCTTCCACCGTCGCGCGATGGATGGCGATGTGATCGGGGTGGCGGTAGCCCCCGATGGGATCGAAGGTGATGACGACCTGGGGACGGATTTCGCGGATATAGCGCGCCACCTCGCGCGCGACCTGCTCCACCGGCTGCGCCGCCAGCGCGCGCGGGTGCGCATTATCCGGCGAGCCAGGCATCCCGGAATCGCGATAGCCGAGAAAATGGACGGCGCGCAAGCCGAGAATGCCGGCGGCGCACTTTAGTTCATCTTCCCGCATGTCGGCGGTGGAGGCAAAGCCTTTCAGGTCGGCGGGCGCTTCGCCGACTTCGCCGCGCGTCGCGCAGATCAGGTAAACATCCACGCCCTGGCGAGCATAATGCGCCAGCGTCCCGCCGGTGCCAAAGGTTTCGTCGTCGGGGTGCGCAAAGACGGCTAGTAATCGACGGTCGCTCATATTGATCCTGTCTGCCTTTTCATGACGATCAGTCGCTGGCGCCCGCCCGCGATCTTCATCAGGGCGCTGCCCAGGCGGTACAAGCGCCGGAAATACGGCGTCATCTCCTCCGGCGAGATGGAACGGAAACCAAATCGCACGTAGAAATCTTCGAGGGAATTGCGGCAGGTGAGATAGAGCGTGCTGTTCTCCTGTGCCAGCAAAGTGCGTATGATCTCACCCGCAATGCCGCGTCCCTGGCGCTCCGGGATGACGGCGATGGAGGCCAGTTCGCGACTGCCGTCCGAGTGCTGTTTGACCTGTCCCACGCCGGTGACGCGCCCATCCTCTTCGGCGACGATAAAGTGGTGCCAGTCGAGACTCATCGGGTTGATGTTGGCGTCGTGAATGATGCGGTGGATGGTCGATTGGTCCGCCGCGGTTGCCGCGCGAATGTTCATGGCTCTAGTATAGTCAGTTGGCGCGCTATTTCAAGCGGGCCGGGGGTGACGTTGGCCCCGCCGCGTGGAAATTGATAGAATTCGAGATTGGGCGTATAATGGGGGCAGTCCGGTGTGAGGCGGGCACCGGTCAGGCACGGCATAGACAAGCCTCTTGCCGAGCGCGCTGCAAGCCACTTTCGTCCGCTCCCGTACAGCGCCAGAGTGGGTCCTGTTTTCGTGTGAGGCTAGAAAATCAGGAGCCGATCCGATGCCTAACACGCTTCTGAGCACCAAACTCTACATTCCCCCGCGCCTCCGAAACTTGGCCTGCGTCCGCGCCTGACCAAACGGCTGGACGAGGCGATGAGCACGCCCTGCCGACTCACGCTCCTTTCCGCCCCCGCGGGATTTGGCAAGACGACGCTCCTCAGTGAGTGGATTCGCCAAACCCGGCGACCTGTCGCATGGATTTCGCTGGACAAGGGCGATAACGACCCGGCACGCTTCTTCGCCTATTTGATCGCCGCGCGGCAGACGATCCAAGCGGACGCCGGGCAAAAGACGGCGGCACTCCTCCAGTCCCCTCAACTCCCTCCCCCCGAAACCATTCTGGCGATGCTCATCAACGAAATCGCCTCCCTGCCGGCGCAACCTCCGTCCGGGCAGCGGGCAAGCCTCGCGCTCGTGCTCGACGATTACCAAGTCATCCACGCCGCGCCGATTCATTCTGCGCTCACGTTTTTGCTGGATAACCTGCCTGCACAAATGCATCTCATCATCGCCACACGCTCCGATCCCCCGATTCCCCTGGCGCGTTTGCGGGCGCGCGGGCAACTGGCCGAGATCCGCGCGGATGACCTGCGCTTGACCTCTGCCGAAGCGGTGCAGTTTCTCAATCGGGTCATAGACCTGGACCTGCCGCAGGAAGATATCGCCGCGTTAGAGACGCGGACCGAAGGGTGGGTCACCGGACTGCAGTTAGCGGCGCTGTCGATGCGGGGACGCGAGGACGCGCGGCAGTTTAACGGAAGACACGGAACCCGGTTGCCATTTTGAGCCTCATGGTCCCGCAGAACCCGTCTCTCATGGACCTATCGTGTGAGTAGGATTAAGGAGGAATCGATGTGTGCTAACATCCTGTCAGAGCCGGGCGCAAAACCTGTCCGGCTGCACTACCTGGATTGGCTGCGTGTCATTGCCATCTTTTGCGTGTTCCTTTTCCACTCACTCCACGTGTTTGATTTGGGCTATTACTGGCACATCAAGAAGGCCGAGCAAAGCCTGGAGCTATCCATCGTCCTGATCCTTTTCAGTCTCTGGGGCCTCCCGTTCTTCTTCATGATTGCCGGCACGGGAAGCTGGTTCGCGCTGGGGCGGCGCTCTGCAAGCCAATATGCCTCAGAGCGCTTTAGGCGCCTGGCCGTCCCTTTTGTCGTCGGCGCCATTCTGTTCATGCCGGTCATGCTCTATTTCGAGTGGTCCCACGGGACCCGCACGGGCGCGTTGAGCATCCCGTTTCAGGATTTTGCGATGCGTCCCATCCAGGGCTTTACTCCCATGTGGTTCGGGACGCTCGGCTACCATCTCTGGTTCCTCGGTTTCTTGTTCTCGTTCGCGCTGCTCTCACTGCCATTATTCCTGTGGTGGAAAGGACCGTCGGGACAACGCATGCTCGCTTGGATGGCAGGCTGGTGCGAGCACCGCGGCGGCATCCTGTTGTTCATCATTCCGCTCGCGTTGATTCGATTCACGATCTTGCCTTTCTTTCCCAGCGAGCACGACTGGGGTGATTTCGCGTTCCAGGGAGCATTCTTCGTCTTGGGGTTTGTCCTGTTCTCCGACCACCGTTTTGCGCAAGCCATCCGCAGAGATTGGCTCATTGTGCTGATCACGGGCATCGCCGGAGTCGTGGCGCTTTTCGTCCTGTACTTCTTCGGCGACCCGTTTACCTGGGTCTCCAATCCCAAGATTCCCGAGTTCTATCTGGTTCAGCTTCTGGTTACGGTCTTGGCATTTTGCTGGTCTGTGTTCATGCTATTCATCGGAATGCGGTTCCTGGATTTCACCAGTGAGGCACTCCGATATGCTCAGCAGGCCGTGCTGCCATTCTTCATCGTTCACCAGCCGGTGGTGATCGTGGTCGCGTTTTTTGTAGTGCAGTGGGATGCCGGCATCCCGCTCAAGGCCATAGTTGTCATCAGCGGGGCGCTGGTTGCCTGTCTTACGCTGTATGAATTCGTTATCCGGCGGATCGGTCTTTTCCGAACTATATTTGGCATGACGGCTGCCTAGTGGTCAACTAGTCGATTGGTCAATTGGTCGATTGGTCGGTTGGGTGATTGGGAGCAAAGCGAAAATATACGGCGCTGCGAATGAACGGCCCCAGACCTAGTGTCCGGGGCTTTAACTTGTCTGCGATAGGAAAGCGCATTTTTGACACCGCTCTATTCGTATGATACTCTGGGCAAAGCCATATGGGGTATGAGCGATGGTCACAGCGGAAGCCGCGCAAAAGCCAGCCGGTCTCCGGTGGGCCTAAGGATGAGAGCGTGACATACAAGGGGATCGCCGCGGGAGCGTTATTGATCGTTCTGCTCTATCTTGCCCTGGCTTACGGCATCTATACCTCGCTGACGAGCCGTGTATCCGGAGCGAATGACTTTTATTCGCGGTGGAGCGGTGCGCGCGCTCTCTTTTTGGAAGGCCGCGATCCATACTCCTCTGATGTAACCCAATCGATTCAACTCGGAATGCGCGGACGACTGTCGACGCCGGAGGAGGACCAGGTGGCATTTGCGTATCCTCTTTACGTCGCATTCCTCATGCTGCCGCTGGTTGCCCTGCCCTACGCGCAAGCCCAGGCATTGTGGATGGCGGCGCTGGTCCTCGCCGTTGTCGGCGGGGCGCTGGTCCTTTCGCGTCTCTCGCGAGTGCCGATGACGCCGGCACTGGTCCTATTGATCACCTTAGGCGCGCTATTCTACTACCCTTCGGCGCGGGCAATTCTCCTGGGTCAGTTTGCCATTATCTCTTTCCTCTGCCTGGTGCTCGCCGCCTGGGCAATTCAAGAAAGACAGGATTTAGCGGCAGGGGTTTTGCTCGCGCTGGCAACGGTCAAGCCCCAACTGGCAAGTTTGCTTGTGCCCTTTGTGTTGGCATGGGGCTTCAGGCAACGGCGTTGGCGCCTCGTCGGCGGCGCTGCGAGCACGCTTCTCGCTCTCGTCGTGCTCGCGTGCTTTTGGATTCCCACCTGGCCCTTGGAGTTTTGGCAGGGCATGGTCGGCTATACTAACTATATCCATGTCGGCGCGCCCGTTCAAACTGCGCTGTCGCTGGTCATGCCGTCCGATTGGGTGGGACCGGCGGCATTGGTCGCGGGAATGGTCCTGGTCGTCATAGCGGCCGCCGCGTGCCTCCGGTCTACCGATGACATTGCTCCCGCGTTCAATCTGACCGCATTTGTGACCGCGTGGGTTGCCATTCGCATAGGGTCATCGGACCAAGTCCTGCTCTTGTTTCCATGGTTGTTCTGGCTCTTGAGACTTTGGCAATCCGGGAATCGCCTGCTCGTCGTGGCTCTCTGGGGAGTGATCGTGGTCATTCCGTGGCTCGTCTTCCTGTCGACGATCCGAGGGGATGCGGAGAGCCCACTCGTGACGCTGGTTCTGCCGCTCTTGACGCTGCTGGCGTATGTGGCGGCGCAGTTCAGGTTCGATCTGTTTCTGCAACGGAGACACTTCGGGTAGGGTGGGAAACATACTCGCATTGATTTAGTGTGATATAATGATAGTGACAAGGTCGCTGTCCTTCTTTATGCTCCGGTTCTGTTCATCGCAGAGCGCTAGGACCATTCAATGTCGAATGCATTGTTCTCCAAAGAAGAGGCACTGACCGGCTTTACCGCCCGCCGCGCGCGTGCCCTTCTCTTTCTGATCGAAAGTCGCACGGCTCACCTGGCGGCACAGGCAACCCAGGCGACAGAGTTCCTCCCGTCAGAGACGGTCGCCCGTGATCGTGATTGGGCATTCTTTGAAGCCTTCGCCCAGAGCCGCGAACCCCCTCTCCGTCCTACGATTCAAGACCTCGAGCGGTATGCCTCGCAATGGGCGTTTCTCGTCCCTGACAATCCTCTCGCGCGAGCGACGATATCGCATTTTCTGGGCGAGAAATACGAATTCACCGAACAAGCCGTGCCGGGCATTCGGTCGGCATTGGGCTTGGATGCGGCGGATGTTCAAGCGGCATACCGGCGACTCTATGGCCAGTCGCCGAAGTCGATTTTTCGCGCGCGGCTTGGTCTCATCACTCGCTTGCGTTGGAGATGGGCAGCTCTGACCGGCGGGCTGGAAGCACTTCCGCCTTTCTGGTTCGCCTTTGCCGTGAGCATACCGGTCGGCGGGACCACCCTGGCTCTGCCAATCGCTTTGGCTAACCTTGGACCCATTCCCGGGGTGATCTTGTTGATCGTGTTGGGACTGGTCAACGTGCTGACGGTTATGGCTCTGACCGAAGCGGTCGTCCGTCACGGCGCGATCCGATTTGGCAACGCCTTTTTTGGCCGGCTTGTCCATGACTATCTCGGTCAAGCCGGTTCGCTTCTGCTCTCCGTAACCCTCGCGGCCTTTTCTTTTGGACTCCTCCTCGTATTTTACATAGGCATATCCAGCACGCTGGCGGACGCGACCTCTATCCCGCCTCCGGTGTGGTGCCTGGTCCTCTTGCTCGTCGGCTTTTATTTTCTCTCGCGCGGTTCGCTCAACACCACGATCGGCACGATGATCATTATCACGGTCATCAACGTTGGACTGCTGGTCATCCTGGCGATTGTCGCAATGACCGGCTGGCAACGCGACAATCTTTTGCACGTCAACGTGCCTTTCGTCAACGGGCAAACCTTCGATCCCGGAATCCTGGGGCTGATCTTTGGCGTGGTCCTCGGGATCTTTTTCTCACACATGTCCGTCGTCAATTTCGCCCCGTTGCTGCTCCGGCGTGACCCCGGCGGCAAATCGGTCATCCGGGGGCATTCGGCGGGCGTTGTCTTTATGATCGTGCTGGCGAGTGTGTGGCTTGTGGCGGTCAACGGCGCGCTCGCGCCCGAAACCCTGGCGGCTGAAACCGGCACGGCACTGGTCCCCCTGGCGGCGCGCTTTGGTCCAACGGTCCTGGTCCTCGGCTCGCTCTTTGTCATCCTTAGCATGGGGATGGGCTCGATCTTTTTCTCCCTCGCGCTCTTTAACCTGGTTCAAGAACGCCTGCCTTCCCAATCCGAACATCGGGTCACGCTGCCGCGGGAACGCGGGCGATTGCTGTTTCAGGCGCGCTCCGGTGCCGATCGGCCCCCGACCGCGATATTGACCTATCTGGGTCTCGACCACGATGGAAAATCGAGTTTTCGCCTGACGACTCTGAAGGGTGACTGCGAGATCCGGGTGGAGGAGCATTGGTCAGCCACGGATTTGAATCAGCGCCTCGATTTGCATATTCTGCACGCAGGCCAAGAGCGGGTCCAAGTACGCGTCCGTTCGTCGATGGCGATGGCGTTTGAAGGAATCTGGGAAACGGCCGCGCAGGGATTCGACAAGGCTGACGAGGGGTTGCCAGAGACCGTCGCGGCAACGCGCCGGATTGAACAGATCGTCTCGAGTCAATGGGGACGATTCCTCTTATCCTCCAGTCCGGTTGTGATCGTCTGCGCGATGGCAGTGGGATTATCGCTCAGGGGAGGCGGTTCGTTCGCCGGGTTGCTCAGTTTCCTCGGCGTCGCCACCAGCACTCTGGGGGCGGGCATCTTTCCGATACTCTTGCTCATCTCCGCACGCCGCAAGGGAGATCGATTGCCGGGCATGGTCTATGGTTTCCTGGGCAATCCAATTCTCGCCGCTGGGGTCTATTTGCTATTTCTGGCGAGTCTTTTTGTCCACGGCTTGATCATTTGGACGGGGTCTGCCGAACGTGCCGGGGCGCTGGTGGTCGCCGCATTAACACTCGTCGCCACGGTCATGATGATTCGCCGGGGCGCGTTTGCCCGTCGCTTGGTCGTCGAGTTGTGCGACGACCAGGAAAAAAGGGATTCGATCTATTCGCTTGTAGCGGGAGGCCAGGCGGCACCCGCGCAAGTCCGATTGGTCTATCCCGACCGGGAAGAATATTGTCAAGCCGACCGTGGACCATTGCCCCGCTTTCACTTGCTGCGGCGGGCGGAATTTTGCTGGACCCATCTCCCGACGCGGGAATTTAAAGTGTGGGTTCACCGGATCACGCCGGACGGGCAATCGACGGATTTGCCGGCGGTGGTGTACGCGCATTACGACGGTGACACTCTAAAGCGATTCGACATCGGGTCAGCGCATAGAACGGTCATTATTCCCCTTGCGCGGAACGCGGCACGCTTGTCGGTCCAGATCGAGTTTCCTGTGAATTCTCCCGCGCCATCGCAAAATCCAGCCGGGGCGTGAACAGCATGACAACCGGCCAATTCAACCCTGCCGACCTGCTCGGTCTCTCTGACCTCAAAGGCAAAATCATCACGCACCTGTTACGCAAAGGAGCAAGCCGCGCTGATGATCTGGCTCGAGCGGTTGGCGTAGCGTTGCCTGACGCGCAAGACGCCCTCGACGCCTTGGTGCAGCAGGGAACCGTGCGTCTTTCCAATGACGGTCAATACCGGGTCAGACTGGGACATTCGCGTCGCCGGACATTGCCGGCTAAACTGTGGCGCGCTTTGACGAGCGACCGGCTCTATTCAGAGCAAGAGATCGCTACGCTGAACACCGCCATTCCTTTCCTCCAATTTGCGCGAGCAAAGCTGGGACAGTTTGCCGATCACGGATATGGTCACGCACTGCGCGTCAAGTCGTTCGCCACTCAACTGGGTTACCTGATGGGTTTGACGCCAACGGAGCGACACCTGCTCCGCGCGGCGGCTCTTTTGCATGATGTTGGGAATGCGGTCGACCGGAACAAGCACAATACCATCAGCCAGCAAGCGGTGCTGGACCTCACGGCATCCGGCGAGCTGCCTTTCACCCAAGCCGAAGCGGAGTTGATCGGCTTGCTGTGTCGCTGGCATCGCGGAGAATATGAGCCGGACCGGCACGACCGTTCAGGCGCTGAATCGATTCGTACCGGATTTCTGGCGTCGATACTGCGCGTGTCCGATGCGCTCGACATCGACCAGCGGCGATTTGACTATACCAAGCGGTTGATGCGCGTCCTCGAATATTTCTATCCCCAGGAATTGCCTTTTTGGACCAGCCATACCGAAATCCTGGGCGTGCGGATTCAGTGCCAGTCCAAGATTGCGCTCCAGATCTTTGTACGCGATGATGCGGAAATCGAAAAGAACCTTCAGATCGCCGGGCTGCGCGAGGATCTGTCCTCCACCCCTCTCGATTGGTCGATCGAATTGATTCCGGTGAGTGATGCCCCAACCGGCGCGGCGTCCACGCGAACAGAAGGTCCGGCATTGCTGGTATTTCCTTTCGAGCCTCACAGCCTTGTGATGGCGGCGCTCACGCGCCGGCATTTGCACGCCGCGGGCGCGGAGGTCGAACTCTTTTGTTATCCCGACGCCGCCGGCAATTCCGCCTGGCTCTGGAATCGGGTCTTGTCCGAACTATCGCCCGAGTGGTATGCGCGCCTGGTTGTCATCGGCGACCGCCCCGATCCAACCGCGCTGCGGGCGCGACAGTCCGTGGTCGAACGCTGGCAAGAGGCCGGCGCGCGCGTCAGTTTGTTGAATCGCCACGAGGGGAACTGGTCGGCATTGCACGCGCTCCGCCGCGCGGGCGCTGAAATCATCCTGGGGGGTGACTGGGCTTTTTTCAGCGGTCGGAACATTGGAATGCTAGATATGGCGTGGGGGCGCATCGCGGCGCTGTGCACCCGCGACCCGACGCTTCCCGTCGTCGGCCCTGCGCCGGAGGAAATGGCGGTCGCACGGGGATTGCTCAAGGTCGTCTACGACGCGGCAAGCCACCCCGCGGATGACAGCGCTGGTTGGTCCGCCCTGGCGGAACCTATCCTCGATCGAATTGCGGGTAACGATCGGGATGCCGGTTGGAATTATTTTCTAAACCAGTCAGCCGATTTTCCGGCGACGTGGGGACGCGCGGTGGTCCCTTCTCACGTGGCGGGGCGAGTGTTGCTTTTCAAGGACAGCCCGAGTGTCGCGCCGCAGTCCAATTACTGGATGATGGAGGCAGCTATCGAAGCGCAAGGGCGAGCGTTAGAGCGCGGCATTTGTTTCAATACGCCCTATGCGATTGCCATCCGGCACGCCGAGAAGGATAAGGTCGAATTGCTGGCGATCAACCACTGGCGGGAAGAAAAGGCAATTCCCATCCGGCTCTTATGCCCGCCCGATCTGGATCCGCCGCCCGCGGGTCACGAGGGTTGTGTGTTTCTTGCTTTGCCTGCCGGGCGCGCGCCGGTGATCGTGCAGTCCTTGATCGACCCCTGCAACCAATCCCCCACCTAAAAAGTAGGATGGTAATTTCAGATTGACCAAGACCCAGTGGCATTGACATAGACCTGGTCCAAGCTATACTGTGGACACCGCAAGCCGAATTTAACAAAACCTTGTCCTCGATTACAAACTCGTACAGTGCAAGTACCCATGCTACGAATCAAGTTTAACGGTGTGCTTCGACAGGTAGCGGGTTGTGCCGAAACGACTATCGGATTGCCTGCCTCGCGACGGTTGAGTGACGCGCTCGAAATCCTTGAGCGAAATTTCCCCGGCATTCTCGGCTCCTCGGCAGAATACCAGTGGCGATATGCCAGCAACCAGGTCATGGTCGCGCTCAATGGAAAACTCGTCGAGGAAAACTGGAACGAGGTTTATCTTTCGGAGGGAGATCAATTGACTCTACTGCCGCCCATCGGCGGCGGCTGATGCAGACCCACAAACTAGGAAACCCCGAAAGAACCTCTCCCGAACGCGCTCGGAAAACCTGTTGACGTAACGTCCAGCCCAAGTGGTGCGCGCTCGCGATTGGACAAGCAACGACTACCCGAAAGGGTGTGTACATTTTCAAGGGGCAAAGTATAATTATCGTATTCGTATGGAACCGGCGATCCATATTGTTCCAGGCGGACGCCTCCCCGGCGGCGCGTGTGCCTTCATCGCGGTTCAATTCGGCTTGATTTGTCGCCTCGCCGCCACCATCAACCTCGGTGATCGCCGGAGTCACCCCGCTCGCCGAACGATTCATCCAGTGCCCCACGCGGCAACGCTTGTCGCGAATGCACATCCGGCTGCTGACATCATTCCGCACGGCGCCGCGTGCCTGCGCGGTCAAGGCGATAAAAACGTGGAGCGGGCTGCCTCGGCCGAGCCGCGACCGCCCTACCAGGGAGATGACACACATGCCAGGTCGGGTTGGCTTGATCGGGCTGGGCCGCATGGGCAAGCCGATGTGCCAGTACTTGCTCAAGGCAGGATTTCCCGTCACGGTCTTTGACTTGCAAGCCGAAGCGATGACGGCCCTCGCCGCGCTGGGCGCGCGGGCGGCCGGGTCCGCGCGGCAGGTCGCTCAGGCAAGCGACGTCATCCTGGTCATGGTCGCCGACGATACACAAGTGCGCCAGGTCGTTGGAGAGCTGTTGGATGGCGCGCCCACGGGCGCCGTCATCGCCATTTGCAGTTCCGTCCATCCCGACACGTGTCGTGAGCTGGCACAGGCATCGGCCCAGCGCGGCGTCGGGCTGGTGGACGCGCCCCTCGCGCGCGGGGTGCGCGGGGCCGAGAGTGGAACGCTTACGGCATACTTTGGCGGAGAGGAAAGAGATATTGCGGTGTGCCGTCCGGTCTTTGCCGCGTTCTGTGAACAACTCTTGCCGATGGGGCCGGTCGGCGCGGGGCAGATCACCAAAACGTGCAATAACCTTTTGCATTGGGCCGCGGTGGTGGCCTGCTACGAAAGCTTGACCCTCGGCGCGCGCTTGGGAATCTCGCCCAATAAACTTCGCCCGGCGCTGCTAGCGGGAAGCGGCGAGAGCCGCACCCTGCGCGAGTTGGATTTGATCGGCATGTACTGGTACAAGAAGGATTTGGAGACGGCACTCGATATGGCGCAAGCGAGCCACACCGCCCTGCCGCTCATCCAGCACGTTAACAATCTTATCGAAGGAATCACGGTACAAGATTTGCGCGCCCTATTCAAAGGGGAATAGAAGCATCGGACCGGTCGAATGATAATTCAATGCCCCGGTGAGGTTGCCGGGAACGTCTCAGGAGGAGGGACAAATGCTTCGAAAATCCGCCACGCTCTTGTTCGTAGCTCTGATTGCTCTCGCCATGGCAAG
>JBLMXX010000334.1:0-6903 GCA_050257995.1 Acidobacteriota bacterium
GGGCAGTTTCGGCATCCGTGGCATACTTGCCGCAGAAGATAATATCGAACCCGATCTTGCGGCACGCGAGCGCCAGCGCCCGTGCCGTCGCCAGCGTATCGGCGCCGGCAAATTCGCGACCAAGCAGGTGCACCGCGCGGTCTGCGCCCATCGCCAATGCCTCGACGAGCGCATCCTTGGCTTGCGGCGGACCCATCGTGATGACGACCACTTGCGCGTCCAGTTGTGGCTTGAGGAGAATGGCTTGCGTGAGGGCACGCTTGTCAAACGGGTTGATCTCGCTTTCGACGCCGTCGCGAATCAGCCGATTGGTACGCTTGTCGAATTTCAGTTGATCAACATACGGGACTTGTTTTATCGGGACGAGTATCTGCATGTGCAACTCTACGGTGGGTAGGTGAAATGGACTGCCAGGCCCGGCACTGCGGATTATAGCACAAGTTGTGCCCTAATCCCCAAATCGCGCACGCGCCGGAGAGGACCGGTTTTAGGGGGTTGGAATGACCGTCGCGTTCAGACGCACCGCGCCGCGCGCAATCTGTACATTGGTCGCAACCTCCGCCCACTCTCGTCTTATGTATCCAAAGGCAAGCGGCGCCTGACGGGCGAATGAGTAGACCGCACTGGTCACCCAACCGACCTCCCGGTCCTCCGCAAAGATCAGGTCGCCCCGATCTGGAACCGCTTCCCCCTGGACCTGGAAGCGGGTGAGCAAGCGGTTTACATGCCCGAGGTTCTTGATCCGGGCAATCACTTCCTGTCCCGTATAACAGCCCTTGTTCTCGGCGATGTATCGGTCCAGGCGCGCCTCCGGCGCCAGCATGGTCTCGTCAAAATCGTCCGCGTACCAGGGAATCCCGGCTTCGATACGTGCGATGTTCAATGCTTCCAATCCCGCCGGACGGATGCCCTGCCCGACCAAAGCATCCCACAACTCGACCGCTCTTTCGCGCGGGGCCAGCAGATCGAAACCGTCGCCGTCCGCGCGTGGATGGCGGACCACCAGCAACTGATCAACCTGAGCCGACCGGAATGGTTCAAGCGGCGGCAGCGATCCGAGCGTACCGGCAATTCCCTGGGCCGCGTTCAAACCCTGCACCGACATGATCACCACGGATTCGCCGGTGTCCTCCAGCGCGACTTGCTCGCGGAATATAGCGCGGCGCAGGTTCGCCCTCAATTTCCCTATAGCGCCCCGGGTCGTGTACAAAAGCAGACCGTCCTGCTCATGGCGGACCACCAGGACGAAATCGGCGACGACGTGTCCCTTTGCATTCAGCAACAGGGCATAGTTTCCTGCTCCCTCAGCAAGCGACTGGACGTTCGCCGTCGTGAGCTTGTGCAGCCAGGCGACCCGGTCGCGTCCCCGGACGCGGAGGGCACCAAAGTGAGCCAGATCGATCACGGCGGCTCGTTCGCGCAGGGCGGCGTGTTCTGCGCGCACAGCTCCATAATCGCCCGGGACCAGGACCCCATCGCGTTCCAGGAAATGGGCGCCTAATGCTTGCGCGTGCTCGAACAGCGGGCTTTTCAGAGTTGCGTTTACTGGCATATCAATTGCCTTTTGCACTTTCGACCTATAAAAAGACCCGGAAGCGCGAACTCGCATCCGGGCAGACCCGTCTGATCTCCTATCAAGGTACCCCTGGCGAGACTCGAACTCGCGCACACGGCTCCGGAGGCCGCTGCTCTAATCCACTGAGCTACAGGGGCGCTACGTCGAACAGTTTAGCACAACCGCCAGAATTGCGCAAGTCCGACGGCGTCAATTCATCCGGGCAATGGCAACCCAAGCGGTGTGTAGATAGGTCCTCAAGTGGACGGCATCGTCGGCGTCAGGATGGTGGAGCAAGTAATCCTCCAGAAATTCTGCCGCCCGGCGATAGGACCCGACGCGGTACGAAAGCACGCCGGCTTCGCGCAGCTGCTCTTTAGAATAGGGGTGGAGGACCAGCAACTTGACGACGACGTCAAGCGCTCGCTCAAAATTCTCCGTCTGTAGAAATATGTTTCGCAGGTTGTTCAGCATGCGGGTCAGGATATACCGGGCGTCGACGGATTGCAGCCACTCGGGCTGGAGCTGAACGCGGGCATGAAATGTCTCCTCAATCAAGCGCAGCAGGCTCGCTTCGTCGAGAAACTCACCCGCGTGGAACGGATCGACGAAAATCTCTTCCGCCCGATCGTGCCACTTGACGACAAAGTGTCCCGGCAGCCCGACTCCGGATAGCGGAAACCCCAGCCGTCTCCCTACCTCAATGTATATTACGGATAGTGTAATCGGCAATCCCACGCGTCGGTCGATTACATCATTCAGATAACTGTTGCGCGGGTCATAGTAATCTTCCAGGTTGCCGCGGAACTGCAGGGTTTGGAAAAGGTAACGATTGAGCCGTTCGATTTTGTGACGTGGGCTCCCCTCTTCCTGTACCTCCGGGCGCACCCGGGCGGCAAACTCATCCAGGCGCCGCAAGTATCCGGCAACATCGAGACCCGGGTATTCGTCCGCCGCAATGAGCAGTGCGGCTTGGGCGAGGTTAAGGCTATCCTCAGGTTGGTTGACAATCTCTCGAAATCGATCTATAGGGTTATCAGGCCTCATTATCACTTTCATCAGGTGCCGGAGACCGGTCGAGACAGACGAGGTGAGCGGCACAGTGACAGTCGCTTGCGCCAAAGCGCGGAGCGACGACTCGAGCATTGGGCAGGGCCAGCAGTGTACGCGCCCACTCACATTCGAGGCGCACGCCGCCGGCGTCCGTCCAGACCTGCAATATCTGCGCGTGCGGCAGAAAGTAGTCGATATGCCAAAAGAATCTTTTCGGGCGCCCCCGGCTCAAACGCCCGCCTATCTCTCCGCTTTGCCATTCCGGCGGGAGCTCTCGCCACGGAACGCCGGTTAGATGGCGGGCGATCCGAGCGTCCAGCCCGTTCAACGCGCTACCGATGTAGACGTAATGCCCGCGGCGAAAGTCAAAGGTGCCCAGGGCGCCAATCCGGATCTTGGACGCGCGGGGCAGTGACATGATCAAGGCATAGGTTCCGCGACGAACCACTCGGGCATCCTTCCTTCGGGAACGGCTCGGCTTGCCGGTGGGTGCAGTTTACCACGTTCAATGAGGGAAATCAACACACCTAATCTGGTGATTACCCACGACGGGTTTGTCACTGCGAGCGCAGCGAAGCAGTCTCCAACGCTGAATTGTCTTTGCCAGTTCTTCACGAGACGCTGGTTTGTCATCTCGAGCGCAGCGACCCTGGCATCTGCGATCCCGCCAGGGCAGATGGAGATCTCGTTTTTGGATTCGAAGAACGAGATTTCCACTTGCCCTGGCGGGCAGTGCCAGGGTCGGTCGCCTTGCTCCCTCGAAACACTTGCACCGCACTGCGTGCGTTGCAGTGCCGGTGTGACACTTCGTGAAGCACTGTTTGCGAGGGCGAAGCCCGAAGCAATCCCCAATGTTGTTTCTGAAAGTCTATGTTGGGGATTGCTCCGCGAAAACCGCTCGCAAAGACGGGCCAAGGTGGGAACGCAAGTGCCAGGGTCCCTTCGGTCGGAATGACAACTCGTGGCGACTTGGCGAGACCCTAGCCTTTGCGTTTGGCGCCCATTACGGGTTGTGGTATAATGCGCGATGTTTATTCCGGTTGTTTCGTCACGCCGGGCAGGGCGAGGACCATTGCCAATGTTTCCGCCAGGCGGCTCGGTCCGGTGTGACCCGAGGCATGATCTTATTGGAGGCAGTGAAGCCCTATGAATGAGTACGGGGCGGAGAAAATCCGCAACATTGTTCTGGTCGGTCACTCTAGTTCCGGCAAGACCTCGTTGGCAGAAGCCCTCCTCTTCAATACAGGCGCCGTGACCCGCCTGGGCAAAGTGGACGACAACACGAGCGTCTCCGATTTCGACCCCGAAGAACAACGCCGCAAGATTTCGATCAACACCACGATTGTTCCGTGCGAATGGAACGGCTACAAAATCAACCTGCTCGACACCCCCGGTTATATTGATTTTGCGGGCGAAGTCAAGAGCGCGTTGCGCGTGGCAGATTGCGTGATCGTCGTCGTGGACGCGGTCAGCGGCGTTGAAGTCGGCACCGAGCTGGTCTGGCAGTATGCCGACGACCTAAAACTTCCGCGCGTGATCCTGATCAACAAGCTCGACCGCGAAAACTCTGATTTTGACCGCGTGCTGGCCCAATTGCGGGAGAGTTTCGGCAAAAGTATTGTCTCGCTTCAGATTCCGATCGGCAAAGAGGCTAACTTTAAGGGCGAGGTGAACGTCGTCAATCGCAAGGCGTTTCTGGGCCATGATTCGGGAGATTCGCCCGTCCCTGGCGATTTGACCGCGCGGATGGAAGAAGAGCGCGCCAAATTGATGGAAGTGGCTGCCGAAAGCGATGACGCTCTGATCGAAAAATTCCTGGGCGGCGACGAACTGACCGACGACGAAATGAAGATCGGGCTCAAGGTCGGTTTGCGCCAGGGCACCCTCGTCCCGGTGCTGTGCGGCTCGGCGACTGCGAATATTGGCATCCCCTATATGTTAAAGTTTCTGGCCGATTATGCGCCTTCGCCCGTGGAGGCGCCGACGGCAGTGGCGACCAATCCGGTCACGCACCAGGAGGAAAAACTAAGGCCGAGTGACTCTGGCAATCTCGCCGCGTTTGTTTTCAAGACGATGGCAGACCCCTTTGTGGGCAAGCTCACGCATTTCCGCGCCTATTCGGGGGCTGTGGAATCAGACTCGCGCGTCGTCAATTCGCGCAGCGGTCAGGAAGAACGCATTGGACAGGTCTATGTCTTGCGCGGCAAGGAACAGATTCCGGTCAAAAAGATCGGCGCGGGCGACATTGGGGCCGTCGCGAAACTGCAGGATACGGCGACCGGCGACACCCTCTGCGACAAAGGTCACCCCCTGGTTCTGCCCGCGGTGAAATATCCAAACCCGGTCTATTCCGTCGCGCTGACACCCAAGACCAAGACCGACCTGGATAAGATGGGCGCGGCGCTCCAGCGCCTGATAGAAGAAGACCCCACTCTCCGCGTGTTCCGCGAGCAAGATACCAGCGAGACCATCATGTCGGGAATGGGCGATTCGCACGTGGATGTCGCGGTGCGGCGATTGAAACAGAAATTTGGAGTGGAACTCTTGACCGGCGTCCCCAAGATCGCCTATAAAGAGACCATCACCAAGACGACCAAGGTCCAGGGCCGCCACAAGAAGCAGACGGGCGGACGCGGCCAGTTCGGCGACACGTGGATTCGATTCGAGCCGCTGCCGCGCGGTACAGGCTTTGAATTCACCGAAGAGATTTTCGGCGGTTCCGTCCCTCATTCCTTCATCCCCGCCGTCGAAAAAGGAATGCGCGAGATCATCCACAAGGGTGTGCTCGCCGGTTATCAGACCACTGACCTCCGGGCGGTCCTCTACGACGGCTCGTACCATCCGGTGGACTCGTCGGAAATCGCGTTCAAGCTCGCCGCGCACAAAGCCTTTAAGGCAGGCATTCCACTGGCGGGTCCCGTTCTGCTCGAGCCGATCATGAACGTTTCAATTACCGTTCCCGAACAGTTCATGGGCGACGTGATCGGCGATCTCAACACCAAACGCGGCCGGGTCCAGGGGATGGATCAAAAGGGCGCGTGGAGCGTCGTGACCGTCCAGGCACCCCTCGCGGAATTGCAGAGATACGCGACCGACTTGCGGTCGATGACACAGGGACGGGGCTACTTTACTATGGAGTTTAGTCACTACGACACCGTCCCGAACCACATCGCAACCCAGATTATCGAAAAAGCGCGCAAGGAACGCGCCGGCGAAGAGGCGGAGGAAGACGAAGAGTAATCGAACAGCCACGGAGCCATCAAAGAGGCAGGTGAATCCATCTGCCTCTTTGTGTTTATAGTGCGCGCCCATTTTCCTCAAGGAGGAGACGAAATGATCCAACGCTGGACCAGAGTTCGCACATTACTGTTCACCTTTCTCCTGTTTGCCGCCCCCCTGCTCGCTTGCGAGTTCTCCTTTAGTTCGGCAGCCATTACGAATGCGGTCATGGCGAAAGATGCCCGCGGCGACAATTTCGACCCGGTCGGCGTCACGGATGCCTACGCGTTCGACCAATCGAAATTCCACGCCATCGTCACCGTGTCGAACGCGCCCGGCGACACGGCCGTGAAAGCGGTGTGGACGGCAGTGGATGTCGGGTCGGTCGCGCCGCCGAATACGCGCATTGACCAGGCGGAAATCAAGATCCAAGGGTCGCGCAACGTCGACTTTACACTGGCGCCTGACGGCGAACATTGGCCGCCCGGGACGTACAAAGTCGACCTTTACCTGAACGACAAGCTCGACCGCAGTCTGAATTTCACCGTCGCCGCGCCCCCGCCGACCCCCACTCCATCGCCCCGACCGCCGACGTCTACCCCGGTCCCAGCAACCCGGGCACCTACGGCGCCTGCCACTACCTCCGCGCCACAGACCTGTCCTCCGCTCCCGCCGGCGGCAGCCACACCATCCCGTGTCATTAGCAATGTGACGATGGCGCTGGACACGCAAGGAGCGAACAAGGACCCGGTGAATCCGACCACTCTCTTCCCGTCCAACGCGACCTTTCACGCGGTCGTCACCACTCAAAATGCGCCCGCCAATACTGTTTTCACGGCGGACTGGTTCGCGACCGACATTGGCGCGCCGGACTGTAACATCGAGATCGATTCTGCCGACCTGACTACGGATGGCACGCGCAATATCGATTTCACGCTGAAACCAAAGACCGTTTGGCCTAACGGAACGTATCGGGTTGAGATCTCGGTGAACGGCGTTTTGGACCGGGTCGTGAGCTTTACGGTCGGCGGCAGTGCGTCCTCGAATCCCCCGACGCCGACCACGGCAAGACCGGC
>JBLMXX010000335.1:0-10611 GCA_050257995.1 Acidobacteriota bacterium
CCCGCATCAAGGGTATTGCAGGCGTCTATTCCGACCTGCTGGAGAACGCGGGTGTGGACACAGTCAAGGAACTCAGGGAGCGCAACGCCGAGAACCTGCACGCGAAATTGGAAGAGGTCAATGCCGCCATGCATCTGACCAAAGACGTGCCGTCCCCCAAAGTGGTCCACAACTGGATTTCGCTCGCCCGGCGGCGTCGCAAATTCCTGCAATATTGATCTGTAAATCAAAGAACGCTATTCAAGTCCATTGATTTAGAATCCGCGCCAGGTTGGATCCGGCGCGTCGGAAAAGTTTTACGGGAAAGGAGGTGAATACCATGGATGAATTGGTCCAAGTCGTTTCGAAGAAAACAGGCCTTTCAGAAGACCAGGCCAGAGCTGCGGCGCAGGCAGTGGTCGATTATCTCAAGGGCAAACTGCCGGGACCCGTGGCCGGTCAGATCGACACGGTCTTGAAGGGTGGCGGTAGCATGGGCGACATGGCGAAAGGGTTGGGCGGAATGCTCGGCCGCAAGTCATAACAGAGCCTGCGCGTAGGCTCAAAAGCCGGTATCGGTGGCGTTTCTCAATGGAAGGTCGCCGGTACCGGTTTTGCTTGTGAGGGGCATAGGGCGAGTCAGGCGCGGCGAGGTTATTTGGCGATCAGAGGGAAAAAAGACAAAGTTCTCGGTGTGCCTACCCGTGCCCACCAGGTGCTCCATACACCCGAATTGCAGCCTGTTCCAGGGAAACCCGCGCCGGATAGCGCACCTTCAGACCTGGAATATTGCTGGAGTGTCCACATGGTCAGACCGTCGACAGGGTCCACCATGGTGGCGCTATAATCACCCCAGCGATTCGAACCACCGGGACATGCAAACGTTTTCCAGTACATTCCTTCGCCGGATTTGTAGATATAGGGATCGCGCATTGTCCCGGCCGTATCGTAACCATATCGAAAAACGTATCCTGCAGAGGGCCATTGATTAGACGCGAACTGCGTAAATCCCATCAGGACCTCGTTGAAAGCATTTACCGTAAGGGTAGGGTACGCATACCATTTACCGCCATTCGTCGCGGTGGCGGTCGGGTCCTCGACTCGCCCGCCGTCTACGTCATTGCCGTTGGTGTCCAATCTGACCCATTGGGCAGCGGTGTGTGTCATGCCTAGGGTCGGCAGACCGACGGTTTGGGAATACCAGATATTGCCGTTGCGGAAGGTACATTTCAGAATACGACTGTCGCCGGAATTGATCTTCGCCACATCGGTAGATCCACCCGTCCCTGACGATTGTGGCTCTATGTCAGTCAAGCCGGATGGTTCCGACCATCCACCTTTCAGAGATGCAACTGTGTGAAACTTGAGCACGCCTTGAGCGTACAGTGGCATGTCCGGTGTGCCCGTGATCGTATTCAACCGGTATGAGGCGCCGTAACCGCCAATATGAACCGGCGCGAATAGCGTATTCTCAGAACCGGCGTAAGTGACGCAGGGTTGCACCGCAAAGTCTGTCAGTCCTGTAAAGTATTTGGGACTCGGCGACATCCCGGCGAGCAGTTGAGGATAATTGAACACGAGGAGCCGCGATTCTTTATACGTCCCGGTTGCGGTTTCGAACATGTTGACCGCAACAGCGATCCAGTTCTTGTTGAATCCGACGGTCGGATAGTCCGCCCACCAGTCAGCCGTGCCTCCGCCGCATGGAAAAGTGGAATTGCAGGCGGCAAATTTAAAAAGATTAAAGCTGCTGTTGGGATCGCTACCTGTGGAGACTCCCACTGCGATCGCCGAAGCTGGAGAGGCAGCATTGGAGACAGCCGCCACGATAAAACGATTATTGTAGGGATCGTAAAAAGTCTTTGGGTCAAATGGCCCGGTCGCCCCTGTCGATGCCCAGAAAGCTCCCATCGAGAGCGTGCTCACTGTCGCACCCGTGGCTTTGTCCTGGACTCTATAATTATTATTGAGAGTATCGAGCACCCTGGTGAGTCCGACCGCGCCCATGGTGTCAGGCGGGATTTTATAGTTATTGGTTCCTGAAACCGCGATGTCGTCCAGGCCCATATAGTTGAGCGACGGCCCGGGGGAAGCCAGGGAGGGTTGAGGGCGCGCGACGGGTGAGTCCGGCACTCGTGGGTTGAAAGTGCTATTGGGATCGACGTAGCTATTGAAAGGAACTGCAACGCCCCGGGGAGACCCACTCACGGGAGAACGCGAGGACTCTTGGCGCGCGAGTTCGGCAAAATTCACGACCGCAGAGCCACTTGCGATAACAGGAACTCCCGTAATCCCGCCGGGTCCCTGCGCGGCCACAGGCGAAATGGGATTCGGAATGGTCAAGAGGAGCGTCGAGACGATCACGACGCTGGTCGTAGTGACGACCATCCGGATTACCTTATTCACTGACAAGAAACCCTTGAAGAAGCGGGCTCTACAACGAATTTCTACCTTGGGGCTTTTCTCTTGAAGGGTTACCAAGTCTTTTGCTTTTTAAAAACCGTTAGTTTTCCGGCGTTTCATCTGCCGGTGCATCTGTCGCGGCGGGCTGGAAAAACAAGAGTGTGGACGGATGTGCCGAGTTGTAACGAAAGCGGATGCCCTGCGTCATCAGTTCCCGCCCCGTCCGGCGAAGCGACATGGTGCGATCTGCCGACGTGACCTGGTAGAGCATCTCCGGCTCCAATCCTTTGAGCGTCATCCGTCGCTGACTCCACGGTACGGCGCCGCGAAATAGAAAGACGGCGCCGGTATCCCCCATGGGACTGATGAACTCCGCCGCATCGGGCGACGCGGGCGGTTCTAAAGAATCTCCCGCGGACAGATCAGGCAATTTGAGATCCGTCTGCGGCAGGAGGCGGTAAAGCCGGGAGTTTGCGATCATTGGTCGTGTCTTCTTGTACTGTTCGATCTCCGGCGCCGCGGCAGCGCGCAGTTCGGGCGACCACGCCACGAGATCCGCCGAGATCCCGAATGCTCCCATCATCCGGCTGCGCAGCCAAGCGCGCAGTGTGGCAGGATCGGTCGTCTCCGCGAGGGGTTCGGACGCAGAGTCGATCAGCCAGGTATTGAGATATTCGGGCGGAAACGGATAACTGGCGCCTGCCATATGGTAGCGCACCCGGTAACTGGGGTCGGTCTCGTCGCTCAGCCACGCGATATCCGTCCGGCGCATGAGGGCGTAATCCATCCGGTTCCCTCCGCTCGCGCAGTTCTCGACGATCAGAGTGGGAAACTCTGCCCGCAAGAAATCCAGGACCTCATACAACCCTTGAACGTGCGCATAGTTGGCGTCGCCGACAATGCCAGGCGGGTCGCACGACATCCACAGGTTATTGTCCCATTTGAGCCAATCGACATGGTAATCGCGAATCAGGCGTGCCAGCCATTCTTTCATCCACTCGCGCGCGCCGGGGTTTCCCAGGCAGACCTGTGCTGTTGGAGCCTGCCCTTCCCCAAGTTCTATTCCTGTTTCCGCTTCGGGGGCCAACCATGCCCACGGTATCTCTTGATCCGGACCGACGTAGCGTAAATCCACGCGCTCGGGCTCAACCCATAACCCGAAGCGCAAGCCCTTATTGTGGACATATTCGGAAAAGGACTCTAGCCCGTTTGGAAATTTCTCTTGGTTCGCGCGCCAGGTTCCCAATCCCCAGCCGAAATCTCCTTCCCGAGGAGAGCCTTCATACCAGCCGGCGTCCACCGTGAATACCTCCAGTCCCAATGCCGCGGCGGCATCCACCTGGTATTTGAGCGTCTCTTCGTCCAAGCCAACCCCGAACGCGTACCATGTATTGTATTGAGTCCAGGGAAAGTCCGAAGGCGCGGGGCGCAGCAGAAATGTGCGCGCAAAGGTATGCGAAACATTCGCCGCGGCGTCGAGATCGCCTTGGTAAAAACCCAGAAACCGGCGAGGGGACTCAAAGACATCTCCCGGTTGCAAGTCCCGGCGAATTTCTTGCATGCCCGCGCGGAGGATCGTCTGCCCGCCTGACCGGCCCGCACTCAAACGCCACGCTCCCGACCACTCTATGCCGCCAACCAGCCCTTCGCCCAGCCCGGGTGCCGCCAGGACGAACCATCCCATACTGTCCTCGGATGAGCGCGCGCTCGAGCCCAAATCCTGGGATACACCTTCCGCCAGCTCCAACGAGCGCAGCCGGAGAACAGGAAGTGCTTGTGCGATTGCCTGGTCGCCCGACTTGGGCGAAAGCCCTTGCACCCAATAGAGCACCAGGGCTTCTGGAGAAGGGGAAAGAGACAACGAAATGGAATCGAGCGCGGTTAGATTACGAAGGACCGTGTTGCCGGTATTTTCAACTGCCACCCATTGCTCGAACGCACCGGTCCACGGAAAGAGAACGTAATGCATATGCGCGGTCAGAGGGCCGCGCACAAGCGATATCTGCAGTTCAAGAGCTCCATCGGGATGCGTCCAGGTACGATAGCCTTGGAGAGTGAAAGTGCGATCTGTTCCGGAGTATAGCACGCCATCCAGGACCAGGCGCAGATCATCGGTCGTGGCGTTCGAGGATCCAATCCACGCTCGCCCGGTGGGTGTGTCGACCAACGCAATGGGGCGATATCCACTGACCTTATCGTAACGCATCTGTCGGCGGATGCCGCTATTGCCTATTTCCCAAGTATGTGAGTTTTCGTCGTAGGCGATGTAGGTATCCGCTGAGGTCGCCACGACCTGCCCCATCATGTCCTTAGAGGGAATTGACCACGCGACGCGGCTTGCGCTCGCGTTCGTGAAGAGAACAATGAGCACAAGGGCAATTGCAAGGGAATTTGGCCAGCGACGACTCATTTAGCATTCCTGGGGCAACGTTATCTGTAGACGCGTCTATCAACGCGTCCGGGCACTTATTCTACCATACTTGTAATAAATTCGTATGGTGCTGTGGCGTGGAGTGGGATCGTTTAGCAAACAAAACACCCGGCGCACACCGAGTGTTCAACATTAATGCCCCTGAGAGAATTCCAAGTTGAAAAACAGGGCTTGAACTCGACAACGGCTTATCTCTGCGCCTTTTCCCATAGTTCGACGAGTGCGCGGTTCTCGTCCACGTTTTCGAGGAACGATCGGCGCCACTCGGAGTTAGCGATCCTGTCCGCCCAGGCCAAGAGTCCGCGATAGCCAGCTTCGACGGCTGCGCGGGAGTTGATGGGCTCGTCTAACGCATCGAAAATATCGGCTACGCTCAGGTAAACCCTGCTCGGCATTTCCATCGCGTCGGTTCCGTGCACTTGCACATAGTCCCACACTTCAATGGCTGTCTGGTGTGCCTCCTCCAACCGCCCCTGCGCGAGCGCACAGCGGCCCAGCGCCGCTAGCGCTTCTGCCGCCGAAGCATTCCGTCCCATGTCGCGGAGTTCGTCTCGGGCCGCCGTCAAGTGACAGATCGCCTCTGCATAATCTCCCGCTTGCTCTTCAATGTAACCGAGGTAGAGCCGTGAGATCGATGCTCCGTATGCCTCACGGATCGCCGTCATTTCGTCCAGCGCCTGAGACTGCACGCGCCGCGCACCCCAATTATCCCCGGTGCGCAGCAAGCTTAATCCAAGGTTCTGCAGGTTATAGGCGCGCCCATAGCGGTCGCCGAGCGAATCGGCCAGGGCGAGGGCACGTTCGAGCAAAGCGCGCGCCAACTTGGCCAGCCCCAGCATCAGGTAGGTATATCCGGCGTTCCCGCTTGCGCGCGCCTCCATGGTCCGGTCCCCCCGTTGCCGCGCGATTTCTGCTGCCTGCAGGTGATACAGTGTCGCCTGCCCGATATCACCGGACTCGCCATGAAAGATGGCAATCTGGTAAGCCGAGTGCATCCGCGCCGTTTGGCTGCCCGCCTGCTGTGCGCGTTCGAGAGTGAGCGCCGCCATCTCCCGGGCTTGATCTCTTTGGCCCAAGCGCGTGAGTGCGACGGTCTTGCCGGCCAGCGCCTTGACTTCGAGATCTGCATTCCCTAATAGACGCGCCAGCGAGAGCACCTTTTCGTCCCAGACGAGTTCCTCTTGACACTTGCCCTGCAAGCGCACAAATGACTCTTGTCGGTCGTACAACTGCAGCCGCCGCAAGTTGTCGTCCAACTCTTCAGCCAAGTCCGTCAGCGCCGCGAGGTCAGACGCTTGCGCCTCGCGCTCTCCCAGCAAATCCAGGACCTTTTCGTGTCCAACAAACGCCCGCCATCTCCGCTCGCGGTCCACCGGTGGCAGCAGGCGCAGAGCGCTATCAAAAAAGCGGCGCGCTTCGGTTAAAGCACTCTTCGCTTGCGCTGCCTCGCCCGCCTGGATATACCGGTCGGCTGCACCGCTCAGCTCGCCCGCCCGCTCCAAATGCTCCCCGATCAGCCCTGCAAATTCATCCAGGCGCTCTGCCCGACGCGCCTGTTCCGCCAGCCATTCTGCCGCCAAGCGGTGCAGGTTCGCCCGCTCCCGCTTGAGCACGGTTTCATAAGTCACGTCCCGCAGCAGGTTTTGGCGAAAAGTCCACTCCGTCTCGCCTCCAAAGATGGATTCAGGCTGCACCTCGACCAGTCCCCGCGGCTGCAAGCGAGTGAGCACGTCCGCACCCTCGCGTATGCCGAGCGCCGCGACTCCTCCCGACCAGAAATTGCGCCCGAAGATGGCGCCGCGTTGCAGCGCCGCCCGCTCGGATTCAGTGAGGGTACTCAGCCGAGTGAGCAGGAGATGCTGGAGGGTGCTGGGTAGAGGGACCTCTTTCAAGCGTCCGGCGTTAAAGCTCCAGGGATGGGTGTTCTTGTCCACGATGCCGCGATCGATGAACCAGTTGACGATTTCTTCGGCGTAATAGGGAATCCCCTCGGATCGCTCGGTGATCAAGTCGATAACCTGGTCTGGCAGCCCTGCGACCTTGCCCAGCAGAGCGCTTACCAGCTGCCGGGTGGCCTCTTCCGAAAGCGGCGCAACGTCCAACAGCCGGTAATTGGGGTGTGACTGCAACGCCGCCGGGGGACGCCACTCCGGACGCGCGCTTGCCACCACAAACATCCCGTGCTTTTCCCATTCGCTTACTGTCTCCCGTCCTGCCTCCTCCGCAATCACCACATCACACAGCCATTCGAACGATGCAGCGTCGGCCCATTGCAGGTCTTCCAGTAATATCTCGACCTGCATCTCCCGGCGCAGGGCATTCAGCAATTGGCGGCTGACGACGAATGCACGCCCCTTGACCTGGGCAGGGTCATTCCGCAAGGCACCGATAAAGGGGCTGTCCAGGAACGGCAAACCGACGAGTAGTCCCAGGGTTTGTGCAGGTTCCACTTGGTCCGAGTTGCTCAGCTTTTGGAATTCTTGCACCCAGCGGGACTCCGCCTGCGCCAGTGGGGTATCTTCTGCGATCTGAAAACGATCGAACCACAGACGCCGCACCAGCGCATAGGGCTGGGATTCATCTCCCACCATCGCCCGCGCCCGCAGCAAACGCACCGTCTCTTCTCGCAGGTCGATCCATTCGCGTGTGTCCTGCATCAGACGACTCTTGCCCATGCCCGCGTCACCCAGCAATTGCACCCAGACGACATGTTTCCGGTCGAATGTTGCCAGGTAAGCGTCCTGCAGAGTCTGAAGCTCGCGCTCGCGCCCTACCGTTGGCGTTTCGATGCCCGCGACGCCGCGGTTGACCGTGCGAAAGGCGCGCGGCTTGGCGCGGCGGACGAGATAACTCTGGACGGGCTCTGCCTTGCCCTTGATGGTGAGGGGTGGACGGGGAGTGACGTCGAATACGCCGCGTACATAGCGGTAGGTGTCGTGCGAAATGAGGATCCCGCCAGGAGGGGCAGCGGACTGGAGTCGTGCGGCGAAGTTCATCGCGTCGCCCGTCGCCGTGAACTCTTTGTGAGAATCCGCGCCGAGGTCGCCGACCACGACCAGACCGGTGTGGATGCCGATGCGGAGCTGGAGATCCGAAATTGCGGATTTCGCCATTGATTTCCAATCCCCAATCTCTCTCTGGATTTCCAATGCCGCATGGATCGCGTTCTCGGGGTCACGCTCGGAGGTCTGCTCGGCGCCAAAGAGGGCGAGCAAGCCATCTCCAAGATACTGGACTACCTTGCCGCCCTGGCGGGCGATCAAGTCTCCACTCGTCGAGTGGACCCGGGCGACTGCCTGCCGCCACTCTTCGAGGTCGAGCTTTTCAGCCAGCGAGGTTGAGCCGACGATATCGGTAAAGAGGATAGTGATGAGGCGACGCTCTTCGACGGGGGACGGATGCTGTTGCGCCTCCAGTGTGGCAAGCTGCTGGCGCAGACCGGCAAGGGCCGGGTCGACGAGCGCCGGACCCAGGACGGTGCGCTGCGCTTCGAGGGTTGCAATCGTCGTACGCAACTGTGCAAGCTGCGCTTCCACGGAATCAGCCAATTTGCCGCTCCTTTGCGGGACACGCAATTCCCCATATCTATTGTAACGGGAAAAGGAGAGCCTGTCAAAACTCGTGTCCGCTTCTCGTCGCCACGACGGCAAACGGAGAATTGGGGGGCGACCAATAACCCCATCAACCGGGGAGGGGCTCGGGTTCTATGAGGATTACTTTCATCCAGGAAGCAGCGAAGAGAAGCTGGTAGCCGGCAATCGCCGCGACCGGTGGGATGTCTAGAGGATATTCGACAAGCCGGCTAATATGCACCAGGCCGAAAGCAACGAGTGAGCAAACCGTCACTCCGGCTTCCCGAGATGCCCAAGAAGTTCTTGACAATACCAGGTAGGCAAAGGGAATAATCAGGAAAGTGAGATGATGAAACCAGATCAAGTTGGAGCTTGTAACCATGGTGGTAATTCCGAGGCCCAACAATGCCGCCGCGGGCTTCCTCCGAGACCCCAGAGCAGCGGCACCTAACCAGCTCAGTAGAACGAGACCTGAGAATACCCTTCCGACCCAGTACAGGTTTGCCGGTATGCCCAATCGCCAGGCAAGCCACTGCAATGAAGGTCCAATCGCTTCGTTTAAGGTGAATGGAAATCCTCTGAGGATAGTCGGGAAAACCTGCAGGAAATCAAGCCATGGACCAAGGCCCCATAGAATGACTGTTATCGCAAAGAGGCTGCCCACGCCGACGGCGATTCGCAGGCACCGTTTCCAGTCGCGACTAAAGAAGGGAAGGGCAACCAGGATCGCAGGGGTCATCTTGATGGAGATAGCCAAAGCCAAGCCCAGGTCGCCTGACCACTGATGTTTTTGGTCCAGATACCCACGCACAAAGAGAGCGAGGCAGAACAAAACGACAAAATTAACCTGTCCTATCGTAAGCACTTCCAAGCTCGGCGTGAATAAAACCATTGAAGCAGTAAATGCCAGGGCAACCTTTGCACTTGCGGACGGCCGAAAAATCGATGCCAAAATCCAGCTTGCTGCCACAAGACAAGCAAGACTCAGGGCGGTCCAGAGTAGATGCGCGCTCTCGACAAATGAGAGGGGGGCAAAGAGCAAAAGCGCCGCCGGCGGGTAGACAAAAGCGGTGCCAACTGAAAAGGGCTGGTATGGGTCCTCCGACCGTAGAATCTTGTTTCCTGCCCTAAGGTATATATCAATGTCCGATATGAACTGGTGATTGACGTTTGTCAGAGTCCAGAGTGAGACGCCGGCATAACTTATAAAGCCCGCGAGAATGGCTAAAATAGCCAAATATTTTTTCACATCCCACTCCGGATAGATAAGGAGCATTGGAATGCTTCGTTTCGCCGACTTGCATATTACAATGCTTGAGTTTTTACGTCAAAACAGGTTGCCTTGAACTTGGCACATAACGCGCGATAATCAAGTCTGGCAACTCGCCCGCCCCCCTGTATTTTCCGACACGATTTTGGTCTCTTCTTGGGAGAGCTGGAGCATGACGTTGTGCTGCTGCTTGGTACTGTTCCAAGTTGCACAATCGGTGAGTGGTTTACCGCGGGCCGTGGTTGGGTAAAAAATCTCTTCTTATGCGTTCTCAAGTTTCGTTAGCGTTTCGATAAAGTGATACGCCCCTTGACATTCACTTACCCTCACTGCTAAAATGGCGCACACTTTACTCTCTTTGAAAGAGGAATGGCAAGCTCTGTTCGGCCAGCCGTTTGCACTTGGCTGTCACTTTCCCTACTGATTGTTCAGATCGTCCACCACTTTTACCTAAAGGGAGCTACCATGATATTCACAATCAAACGGCTGGCCGGGATTGGGTTCCTGGCACTGTTGCTTTTGATATTGTCCGGTCCAGAGCCAGGGAGTGCTCAGGGCCCGGTAACCACGGGTCCGTTTATCATGCCTCGCGTAAAGGGAGTGCCGTTCAAAGGTGACCTGCGGAAGCTACCGCATACGCAAGTTCCCTCCCCGTCCTTCCCGAAAGAACTCAAGTCGAGCCCAACGAGCGCGCGGTCCAGTCAGCCCGTAGCGCCATTTCGAGACTCGGTGCAGCAGGCCGCACTGGCGACGCTCACCATGCCGGGTCCTGTTAAAAGTTTTGATGGGCTTGATGATGTGAATTGGGGAGCGCGCCTGCAGCCGGACTCCAACGGGGATGTGGGTCCCAATCACTTTGTCCAGGGCATCAACATGGCGCTGGGCGTTTACGACAAGAATGGAAACGCGTTAGCGGCGACGACCCTAAACGATTGGTGGTATCAGCCGGCGCAAAC
>JBLMXX010000336.1:0-3129 GCA_050257995.1 Acidobacteriota bacterium
CGACCCCGAGTCGGGAAGGATAAAGTCCGCTTCGGTGACACCTAGATCGGCCTGCGCGAGTTCATTCTTGGTTGCATAATGGGGAATTATGACGACGCCGAGCCCACCCAGTCGCGATGCAATCTGGAGCTGGGTCAAGTCGCCGGTCGCCCACAGCGTCGCCTTTTTGACGCTCTCTGTTTCTACTAGTTGTCGAAGCGCTTTGTCCAGTCTCTCCTCATCTATGTAATCGCCATGCCCGGACAGTTTATTTACTTGGGCCAAGAAATGGTCCATGTTCAATTCATTGTTAACAACGGGCGACCGGCTATCAGCGGTTGGCGATTGCTGGCTTGTGAACGGAGAGGAGTGCGTGGCTAGCGATGGCCTTTGGTATGGCTCTGAGATTCGAGAATTGGGTTTTTGAATACTCCCCTTTGCTGCCTTCCACCATTCCCGGAAGTCGGCCGCGAATACTGGCAGCGGGCGCACCTCGGTCCAACGGTTGAGAGGTGGAGGAAGGGCACGCAGCCAATTGCCGCGGCGAAATGGCGTCTGGGCAATCTTGAGTAATCGCGATCCAAGCCGATAAATCCAGGGTATCTCGAGCGTCCGGGCGCTCAGATTGCTCGCGAACCGAATTGCCCCCGTGACCGAAGGCGCCTGGTTAGCATCTCCCTCTGCTACGCGATGGCGCAGTTCGAGGAGGATCTTGGTTATGGGGATTTTGACCGGACAAATATCCGTACATGCGCCACAGAGCGAGGAGGCAAAGGGCAACTCGCGGGCGACCCGCGTGCCAAGGAGTTGCGTCGACAGAATTGCGCCAATTGGACCAGAATAGACCCAACCATATGCGTGGCCGCCGACATGGTTGTAGACAGGGCAAACATTCAAACATGCAGCACAGCGGATACACAGAAGCGTCTCTCGCAATAACGGATCTTGTAAAATGCGGCGACGGCTATTATCGATCAGCACCAGGTGAAACTCGCGCGGCCCGTCGTGCTCGCCGTCCCGGCGCGGTCCAGTCATTAGCGACGTATAACACGAAAGCGATTGCCCCGTGGCGTTTCGGGCGAGCAGGCGCAGCATCAATGCAAGTGTATCCAGGTCCGGAATAACCTTGTCAATTCCGGCCACGACTACATAGAGATCGGGTAAGGTGGAGCACATCCGCCCATTGCCTTCATTTGTGACTAGGGCAATTGTGCCGGTTTCTGCGACGACAAAGTTCGCGCCCGTGATGCCCATCTCGGCGCGGAGAAAATCCTGACGCAAGTGAGCGCGGGCGATATCGGTAAGGTCACGCGGCTGGGGCGGCGCGTCCACTCCAAATTGTCGGGAAAACAGTCCCGCAATTTCTTCTTTGGTCATATGCATGGCCGG
The DNA here is from genome assembly GCA_050257995.1 of Acidobacteriota bacterium. Classification (GTDB taxonomy): domain Bacteria; phylum Chloroflexota; class Anaerolineae; order UBA4142; family UBA4142; genus JBLMXX01. The sequence goes on from JBLMXX010000336.1 coordinate 1,369, forward strand.
TCCCAGGATGTGGGAGGGACCAATCCCTGCCATTTGGATGACGAATTCGCCGATATCGGTCTCAACTGCGCGGACACCGGCTCGTTCCAGGGCGTGATTCAGACCAATTTCCTCGCTTGCCATAGACTTGCCCTTAACCGCCGTCTGGACCCCGTGTTTTCGTGCAATCTCCACAATGATGGAATTCGCTTCGGCGGCATCGTATGCCAGGTGGAGGCTTCCACCGCATGCCGTGATGCTAGACTGTAGTTGCGCCAAATAATCGTCAAGGTGGAGGAGGGTTCGCATGCGAGCGTCGTGTGCCGCCTGACGCAGGTCCTCCCAATTGGAAATTTGTCCGACGGCAATGGCACGGCTGGCGAGGAGGCGCCGCGTGGCGCTCTGGATTGCAATAGGGATATTGGGGGGAACATTCTTGCTGTATTCGCGGAATTGGATGCGCGGGGTAGGAGCGATCATGGCTGGTTACCCAAGATTTGTGCCATGTGCAATGCTTTAACGCGCGATCCAGCGCGTTCCAGCCCCCCCGCGATGTTCATCAAGCACCCGGTATCACACGCAACGACGACATCCGCTCCACTGGTCTGAATGTCGTGGACTTTGGCTTGCATCATGGCCCGGCTGATTTCCGGATAGATCACGCTGAAAGTGCCACCAAAGCCACAGCAGGTTTCTGCGTTTCCTAGTGTAACTAGATCCAGTCCGCGAACGGCGCGCAACAAATCCCGTGGTTCATTCCAAGCGCCCAGCCCGCGGAGAAGGTGACATGAGGCATGATAAGCAACTTTGTGTGGAAAGCGCGCTCCCACGTCAGTTACGCCCAATTCGTTCACCAGGAATTGAGTAAACTCGAACGTCCGCGCGGCTGCCTCGACCGCGGCTTGATGTTCGGGTGTCCTCGCCGGAAACAATTCGACATAGTGGTTGCGTACCATATCAACGCAGGATCCGGATGGCGAAACAATATCACCCTCCAAATGCCCAAAGACTTCTAGCCAGTGCCGCGCCAGTCGGCGGGCATCAGCCTGAAATCCGCTGTTATAGAATGGCTGGCCACAGCAGGTCTGCGCCTCCGGAAATTCGACCTCAACCCCCAACCGTTCCAATACCCTCACAGTGTTCTTGAGAACATCGGGGTAGAATTGCTCGGCAAGGCACATGGCAAAAAGTCGGACTTTGACAGACATGAATGTTTGCCTGCGAACGGTGGATAGATAAACTTACGCTTGCAAATATCTTCTACTAATTTCTGCGTTCCCGCGGAGTTCCTTGACGGTGCCCTGATAGAGAATCTTGCCGTCGTCAATGACGTAGCAATAGTCGCCTACATGAAGAGCCGCTACGACGTTTTGCTCGGCAAGCAGCACCGTCAGACCAGTCTCACGTAGTTTCAGAATTTGTTCTTCAAGAGACTTTACCATTAGAGGGGCAAGTCCTTCCATCGGCTCATCCAGCAGGAGCAATTCAGGGTTAACCATCAAGGCACGCCCAATCGCCAGCATCTTTTGCTCGCCCCCGCTGAGATGTCCGCCCTTGTGTGCCTCTTTGGTTTTCAAGACAGGGAAGAGTTCATAGACTCGCGATTTCGTCCAATGGATTCCCTGGCCAAAGCGGGCTGCTGCAATTTCAAGGTTTTCGCGTACGGTCAGGTCTGCAAAGATCCGTCGGTCGTCTGGCACGTAGGAAATGCCTTTACGGGCAAGCAGATAAGGGGGTTTGCCCGCAACCTCCTCGCCCTTGAAGCGGATACTGCCGCGTCTA
>JBLMXX010000337.1:0-2789 GCA_050257995.1 Acidobacteriota bacterium
TGGATACCGTGCGCAAAAGCGCTCGTCAGACTCAGCACCCGGTCGTAACCGCTCAAGTCGAACGATTCAAAAGCGAGCGGGTAGAGCGGCAAGAGCATGCGCTGATTGGCAATGGGAAGGCGGTTGAGGAAAGAGACGCGAATGTCCCAAGTCCGGTACGCGGGAGGCATCGCCGCGGGCCAATAGGTGGAGGTAAATACCGGCGCTTTAGGGAAAATCTCGTGCGCCGCCTCCAGGCAACGTTCCGCCCCGCCATGCTGATTCAGCCAACTCGCGACGAGCGCCACTTGTTCATGACCTGCCATCGCCGGTAGTATACCTGAAAGCGGCGAGGCTTGCAAAACTAGTAGTTTTGCAAAACTCCACTTTACAGTTATACTGGTGTGTGGATATCCAGCATGGCTCACGAGCATATTCTGGTTCTCGAAGATCATGCAGAATTGTGCGAGGAGATCCGTCAGACCCTCACCAATTCTGGTTTTTATGTCCAGGTCGCCGCGACCGCCGCCGAAGCAATTGCCGTGGCGCGGCGCGAGCCGATTGATCTCCTCGTCGCGGATGTTTTTCTTCCTGATTTCTCCGGTATTGAGGCGTTCCAGGAAATCCGCCGCTCTCTTCCAGACATTGCCGGCATCGTCATCACAGGATACAGCACCTGGCAAATGGCGATGGACGCGCTCCGCACCGGCTTTGTCGGGTTTGTCGTCAAGCCTTTTGTGCCAGAGCAACTCATCGCCGGCGTGGTGAACGCGCTCGAGCAGGAGAAACTACGCCGCGAGAACGCTCGTCTGCGCGCCTTGGTGCCTCTCTACGAACTGTCGCGTTCGTTTATGGGTACCGTCGAACTGACTGATTTGCTGAACCAAATTATCACGACGGCGCGGCAGGAGACCAAGGCCGAGGTCGTCTCGCTCATGCTACTGGACGCGGATCGGCGCGAACTGAGGATTGCGGGAGCCACCGGCTTGCCAGCCGGCGTCATTGAAAAGCACCGGCAGAGTCTTGGCAATGGCATCGCCGGGCGGGTCGCCGCGACGGGCGAACCGCTGATGATTACAGACGACCTCCCAAGAGATCCCGAGATTCGAAATTCCCTCTTGGGACGGTCCGAAATCCTATCCGCCCTTTCACTCCCCTTGATTTCACGCGGACAGGTGATTGGCGTCTTGAACCTATCCCGCATGCGCGGCGGAGAGCCCTTCTCCTCCAGCGACCTCGAACTTGCCACTGTGCTTGCCAGCCAAGCCGCTATATCGATCGACAATGCCAACTTGTTCAATCACGTCAAGCTCCTTAGCGAGATGAGCCAATCTCTCGCGCGCTCTGTAGACTTGGATGAGGCAGTTGGGGCAATTGTATCCGCGCCGCAGCACCTTACCAACGCGCGCAGCGCTGCCTTGTGGCTGTTCGAAGATGACCTGGTACCCAAACTGATCAAGACCGAAGGGCTCGGCGATACTCCACCACCCATGCCATCCGTCTCCAGGGTTGTCGAGGACTATGTGGTAGAGGGTGACCACGGTTGGTTGATGCTGCCGCTTCAGCATAGTGATAAAACCCTTGGCGTACTAAGCGTCCAATTCCCCCTGCCGAACCCGCCACGAGCTGAGCGCCTGGGATTGCTCCGGACGCTCGCACATGCCGCCAGCGCCAGCATCGAATCCCATCGCCTCAGAGCAAGCGAGGTCAAAGCATTTGTCGAGATCGATCGTGCGGTCCGTTCCGACCTGAGTGTCCGGCAACTGCTGGGTCGCTTGCTAGGGCAGATGATTCAAACCTGTCATGCCGAGAGTGGCGCCATTTTCCTGTGGGACCCGGAGCATGACCGGCTCGACTCGTGGGTGACGGAAGGGACGCCCATCCGTGAGGAATATGCATGGACTGTAATTCGTGAAAATCGCTCCGGACTGCTCACCGATACACACGGGAGCCCCGATGCCGCCATGGGAGCCCCGATGCGGGTCGGCAGCCGAATTGAGGGGGCCATCATTCTCACGCGGTCGCATACGTGGGGACCGTTTGTGCCTCGCCAGCTAGAGCTGTTATCCACCCTGTCCAGTTCCGCGGCGCTGATCGTCCGCAACACACAACTGTATGCGCGATCGGAAGAGGCCGCCATCGCGGAAGAGCGAACCCGTATCGCGCGTGAAATTCACGATGGGCTCGCGCAGGATCTCTCCTTTTTGGTCTTGAAGGCAAGCGCAGCCATGAAACTACTCGTGCGGGGTGAAGAAAGAGGGCTGCAACGGGAACTGGAAGAGATCGCTACCCAGTTGCGGCAGGATGCCCGCGAGGTGCGCCGTGTGATTTTTGCCCTGCGACCCCTAGATATTGAATCGCTGGGATTCATGCCCGCGCTGGAAAAATTCGTGAGAGAATTTGCCCAGGCCAATGACATCGAAACCGAGTTCCGGGCTCTGGGGGACGTGAACCTCTCTCCCAAGCTGGAGACCGCACTGTTCCGCCTGGTGCAAGAAGGACTGAATAACATCCGCAAGCATGCCCATGCTAAACACGCGTGGGTGGACTTGGAATATAAAGCCGGCAACATCGCCTCCCTGAAGATACGGGACGATGGGCAGGGTTTTGATGTGGAATCGACCCTGCTCGCCGCCCGGGGCCGCGGCCGAGTCGGCTTGGTCCAGATGCAAGAACGGGCTGAACGCGCCGGAGGGGTCTTTGGTATTACATCAACTCCGAACGAGGGTACTTGTATCCAAGTGCAACTCCCCATCCGTGAAATATAAATTCGACCCCAAACCCGTTCGCGAAAGTCCCAAAATTCGTTC
>JBLMXX010000338.1:0-15279 GCA_050257995.1 Acidobacteriota bacterium
CCAGCGTCTTGAGAAACGCATTCGCCGCAGGATCTTCTGCCTCTTCGAATCGGCGGAGGATCACAATCTTCCAGCGTCCCTCAAATGGCGCTCGCGATAGATCGTGTTCCAGGTCGCGGATCTGCCGGATCCTCAGTGTCCTCCGCTCCCGATCATTCAAGCGTGATGGCGGTGGTGGGTCCGTGTCAAAATCGTAGCGGGGAGGAACTCCTTCGACAATGCGAACGTCGGGGTGGCGGTTGCGCGCGATCTTTTGGCAGGCCGGGCATTCCCCACACGGCGGTTGGTCGCCTGTGCATTCCAAGACCTGTGCCAACGTACGCGCCAGCGTAGTCTTGCCGATGGCATGCGGACCGGTTAAAAGGTAGGCATGTGCGACCCGGTTGGCTGCCAGGCTGTGGGCAAGACCGCGGACAGCCCATTCGTGTCCAACTACGCCCCACTTGTCAACGTCACTCACACGCGCCACCATCAAAATCCATTATATCCCGATTACTCTCAATCACAAAAACCCGCCAATGGTCGAATAGGCAGGGAAACAGAATACTGCATTCTCCGCTTACTTACTCTCTCTTTCCCGATCTGTTTTCCATCCCGTCAGAGCATCACGGTGAGACGGAAACGCCAATTCCGCAAACGGGATGTCACTCAGCGAGAAGAACCGTGCTTGCATCGAATCACTGCCTGCTCGCAGCTCTCCGTCGATCACTCGCGCTGCATATAAGACCAGTACTCCTGAAGTCCGCTTGGACTCGTGATAATATGACCAAACACCCCACAAGTCGCGCAACTCTACCGACAGGCCGGTCTCCTCCAGGCATTCGCGTTTCGCCGTCTGCTCGACGGTTTCATCAATTTCCATGAATCCCGCCGGGAGACCCCACAGACCGCGTCCAGGATTCTCGCCCCTCAAGACCAGGACGATATCTCCGCCCTCGCGTTCGGCAATCACTCCAACGGCAATGGGGGGATTCAAATAGACGATATAGCCGCACGCCGGGCAAACGGGGCGTGACTTGTGATCCTCCACTTGACGAATCTCGAGCGCATGCCCACAGCGCGCACAGAATTTCGGGTCCATAAACTCACCTCATTCTTCCCATTCTAGCGTCAAGCCCCCGCTTTGGCAAATGCGCACTCGGATGACACATTTGCAGTGTCCAAGTCAAAATCATTTTGCGAAACGCGGCAAGTTAAGGTATAATGCTCCAAGTCATTCGCATACTGAGGAGAGCCGTTTGCGCGCTCTGATAACGGGAATCAACGGCTTTGCGGGCAGCCATCTGGCTGACTTTTTGCTGACCCAGCCGGACCTGCAGGTTTCCGGCGGGGTGTACGGCAATTGTGAAAATATCGTCCATCTTAATGGTCATGCCACTTTTATCGAAGGCGACCTGCGGGAATTGAGTTTTGCGGAATCGTTACTGAAGGAAACTCAGCCGGACCGCATTTATCATCTGGCAGGTCAAGCCTTTCCTCCGGCTTCATGGCAAGACCCCTGGACGACCCTCGAAGTCAATCTGCGTTCTCAAGTAAACCTGCTCGACACCATCGCGAGATTGAAATTGTCCACGCGCATTCTCATTATCGGCTCGCTAGACGAATACGGACGCGTGGACCCGCAGGCACTCCCGGTGACCGAAGACGCCTCCTTCCAGCCGGACAGTCCTTACGGCGTCAGCAAAGTCGCACAGGACTTGCTCGGACTCCAGTACTTTCAAAGCCATCACCTGCACATCGTGCGCGTACGTCCATCCAACCACATCGGCCCGCGCCAGAACGAGCAGTTCGTTACATCCGACTTTGCCCGGCAGATTGCCGAGATCGAAGCCGGGAAACGCGCGCCGGTGGTCTATGTGGGGAACACCAGCGCCCAACGCGATTTCACCGATGTCCGCGATATGATGCGCGCCTATTACTTGGCTCTGGAGCGTGGCGAGGCGGGTCAGGTTTACAACATCGGCAGCGGGCGGGCTGTATCAATCCAACACATCCTTGACTTGCTGCTCGCGCAGAGCCGGGTGCCCATTCGGGTAGAACAGGATCGCGCCCGGTTGCGTCCCTCTGATACCCCGGTCTTGTATTGCAGCACCGAAAAATTTAGAGCACAAACCGGCTGGGAGCCAACCATCCCACTAGAGACAAGCCTGCACGACATCCTTGATTACTGGCGGGCGAAAATATCAACAAGGAAAGAGGAATGACCAGAAAGGCACTCATCACAGGGATCACGGGGCAGGATGGTTCTTATCTTGCCGAGCACCTTCTCGAGCAAGGGTACGAGGTCGTCGGCATGGTGCGCCGCACCTCGACCATCAACTTTGAGCGGATCCAAGACATCCAGGATAAGATCAGCCTTGTTCAGGGTGATCTGCTCGACCCGAGTTCACTCGTCGACATTCTGCGCGAACACCGACCCCAGGAAGTCTACAACCTCGCCGCTCAATCCTTCATTCCGACGTCTTTCAAACAGCCGGTGCTGACCGGCGAATTTACCGCACTCGGCGTGACCCGGGTGTTGGAGGCGGTTCGCATTGTAGACCCGACAATCCGGTTCTACCAGGCCAGTTCGTCAGAAATGTTCGGCAAGGTCGTCGAGGTGCCCCAGACGGAAAAGACCCCTTTTTATCCTCGCAGTCCGTACGGGGTCGCCAAGCTCTACGGACACTGGCTTACAGTGAATTACCGCGAATCGTATAACCTGTTCGCCGTCTCCGGCATTTTGTTCAATCACGAATCTCCACGCCGAGGCTTGGAATTCGTGACGCACAAGGTCACTTATTACGCGGCAAAAATTGCGCTTGGGCTCGCCAATAGACTCCCGCTTGGCAACCTGGACGCCCAGCGCGATTGGGGCTGGGCTCCGGACTATGTGCGGATGATGCACCTCATGCTCCAGCAAGACCATCCGGAAGACTATGTGGTGGCTACCGGTCGGACACATTCCATCCGCCGCCTGTGCGAAGTGGCCTTCGGCTGTGTGGACCTTGACTGGGAACGCTACGTATACGTCAACGAAGCCGACCTCCGTCCCGCCGATGTCGACCTGCTGATCGGCGATGCCTCCAAGGCGCGCAAGATTTTAGGCTGGCAGCCCAGCGTCACTTTTGAAGAGATGGTCGAGCGCATGGTCCAGGCGGACCTGATCGCCCTGAAGAAACAACACCATCTTTAATATGGAAAAACTCTTTGGCACGGATGGCATACGCGGTCGGGCCAACCAGTGGCCCCTGACGCCGGAATTCATCACTCGCATTGGCCGCGCCATCGGACAAGTACTGGGCGGGAACGGACCGGCCCCTTCTTCTCCGTCTCACGCGACCACTCGACCACTCGCATTGATCGGACACGATACCCGCCTCAGCGGCGAGATGATCGAGAATGCCATCGCCGCGGGCCTCTTGTCCCAGGGGTTTGACACTCTGCATGTGGGCATTTTGACGACACCCGGAGTGGCTTTTCTCACGCATCAGCTCAACGCGGGCTGTGGGATTTCCATCTCGGCATCGCATAACCCATTCGAAGACAACGGCATCAAAGTCTTTGGCCCGGACGGATTCAAAGTCCCGGACGAGAGCGAGAACGAGATTGAGACGGTGGCGCAGTCCGAAAACGCAAGCCCGGCGGTCGTGCTTCCAGCATTACTTGGCAGGCGCGCCGATGAAACCAACCTGGTTAATGCGTACGTAGATTTCTTGCTGAACTCTGTCGATCGCCAGCCGATCCTCAAGGGACAGGTTGTAGTCGTCGACTGCAACAATGGAGCGACGTTCGAGTTGGCGCCGCGTGTCTTGCGGGGGCTGGGCGCTCAGGTCATCCTGCTGAACGACCGACCGGATGGTCTAAACATCAATCGCGGCTATGATGCTTTGGAACCGACGCTTTTGCGGCAGACTGTCCTGCGCGAGCAAGCCGACTGGGGAGTGCAATTCGACGGCGATGGAGACCGCGCGGTTTTTGTGGACGAGCGCGGGAATTACATCGACGGCGACTATGTGCTGGCAATCCTTGCCCGGGATTGGGCGGCGCACGATAAACTCGCCACGAGCTCTGTCATCTCCACCGTGATGGCAAACATCGGTTTGGAAAAATCACTTGAAGAAATCGGAGCATCTCTGGAACGCACGGCTGTGGGTGACCGTTGGGTAACCGAGCGTATGCGTGCGACCGGGACCCAGATTGGCGGCGAGCAGTCCGGGCATATTGTCCTGTTTGACGGTGGGCACACGACGGGCGACGGGATCTATACGGCAGTGCGCCTGGCGCAAGTCATGACGCGGGGCAACCCATCGCTCGCCGCGCTGGCCGCGTGCATGCGCAAGTATCCGCAGGTCCTCGTCAACATCCACGTGCCGCACAAGCCGCCGTTTGACCAGATCCCCAAGATCCAAGCGCAGCTCGACCGCTCGCAGGCCGCTCTCGGCAATGGGGCCAGGATCCTGCTGCGCTACTCTGGCACTGAAAACCTCGCGCGCGTGATGATCGAAGGCAGTGACGGAAAAGAGATCGCGCGTGAAGCAAACGAAATTGCGCGAGTCATACGTGAGAACATTCGCTGAAACCCGATCGATCCATTCCATTCACATTCTAGCGTAGAGGGCAGCAACGATGGCAACAACACCAATCAAATTCGGAACGGACGGCTGGCGGGGAGTGATCGCGGACGACTATACTTTTGAAAACCTTCGCCGCTGCGCGTATGGGATGGCACGTTATCTCATCGATACCCATCAGAACCAGCGCGGTCTCGTCATCGGGTATGATACCCGCTTTGAGTCCGATCTCTTTGCCCAGGCCGCTGCCGAAGTGGTGGCAGCGCAGGGCATTCACGTTTATCTGGTCGACAAACCGACTCCCACCCCCGTTATTACCTACGCCATCCTCGACAAGAAATCCGAGGGGGCGATCAACATCACCGCCAGCCACAATCCGCCAACGTGGGAAGGCTTTAAGGTGCGCGCCGACTATGCCGGGGCGATCGCGCCGGAGGGGTTGAAACAGATCGAGGCTCGCATTCCAGAGTCAGGAGATGTGCCGCGCGTGCCTTTGAAAGAAGGAATTGCCCGCGGTGTCATCCAGGTCTTTGATCCAGACCTAGCATTTTTGGCAAAGATTGGCACACTCGTCAACATCGAACCGATCAGGCAGGCAGGGCTGACGGTCGCCGTGGATTCGATGTGGGGGGCGGGCGCGGGCTGGTTCAAGAACATATTGGCAGGGGGCAAGACCCACGTCGTCGAGATCCACGACGTGCGGAATCCCGCTTTCCCCGAGATGGACCATCCTGAACCGATCCCGCCGAACGTGAATGGACTGATGGCGCTCGTTTTGCGAGAGCACGCCGATGTCGGCCTGGCGACGGACGGTGATGCCGATCGGGTTGGTGGCTCGACGGAAAAAGGCGTATTTATTGACCAATTGCAGATGTACGCGCTCCTGGCGCTTTACTTGCTGGAGGTACGCGGCTTTCGTGGTCCCATTGTGAGGACTTTGAACACGACGCATATGCTCGATTTGTTGGGACAGCGTTTCGGCGTGCCGGTGTATGAGACCGGTGTGGGATTCAAGTATGTCGCGCCCAAGATGTTGGAAACCAATGCGATGATCGGCGGCGAAGAATCGGGAGGGTATGCATTCCGCAATCACATACCGGAACGTGATGGCATTGTGGCAGGACTCTTCCTGATGGATTTCGTCGTCCAAACCGGCAAAAGACCTTCGCAACTACTCGACCATCTCTTTGAGTTGGTGGGACCCCATTTCTACGAGCGGATCGATACGGATTTCCCCGAGGAACAGCGCACGGCTATTCAACAGCGCCTGCAAGATGCCAAACCGAGCGAAATCGCAGGATTCAAGGTAACCGGCATTAACACGATGGACGGCTTTAAATACCTGTTGAGCGACGGCGGTTATCTGGTGATACGGTTCTCCGGCACCGAGCCCATCATGCGTTTCTACGTCGAGACGACGCAGCAGGACAAGAAGCAGGATGTTTTGGATGCCGGAATGAAATTGGCCGGGCTGAAATAAAGAGTCGTGTTGATCGACGCCCATTGCCATTTAGACGACGAGCAGTTCGCGGAGGACCGGGAAGCCGTCATCATGCGCGCAGCGGATGCGGGTGTTGTCGCCATGATCACGGCGGGCGGGGATATCGCCTCGAGCCAGCGCGCCGTGGCTCTCGCACAAAAGTACAAGACGGTGTACGCGGCGGTTGGCATTCACCCGCATCACGCCGCCGCCTACAGCGAGACGGCTCTGAAAGCGATCCGGGCGCTGGCACTGCATCCCAAAGTAGTCGCCATCGGCGAAATCGGCCTCGATTTCCATTATGCCGACAGCGCGCCGCGCGAGGTGCAAGAGAGGAACCTAAACGCGCACCTTGATCTCGCCGAAGAATTGGGCAAACCCGTCGTCATCCACGACCGCGATGCGCATGCGAGAATTATCGAAATACTTGAACGCAGAAAGGGCCGGCCGCGCGGGATGCTGCACTGTTTCTCGGGCGACCTGGCGATGGCGCGGCAAGCCATCGAACTTGGCTACTGGATTTCGTTTGCAGGCAACTTGACTTTTTCGAATGCCCGGCAGCTGCAGGACATCGCGCGGTCACTGCCGCTCGACCGTATGCTCGTCGAAACGGACGCACCTTATCTTTCACCCCGGCGGGGCCGGCGCAATGAACCGGCCAACGTCGCCCTGGTCACCGCCCGATTAGGGGAATTGTTAAACGTCGAGCGATCCGTTGTCGAAGCAACCACGCGACAAAATATCAGAATTCTGTTTGGTTTGCGAACAGCAGAGTGAGAGGCTTGATTGGATATCAACTTGATTTTGTCCCCCATTCAGAGTGAGCTGCAAGCCGTGGAGGTTCGCTTACGTGAATCGATTCACGTCGAATTTGAGCCACTGACAAACGTTTTCGAAAGTCTGATCGGCAGCGGCGGAAAACGGATCCGCCCCGCGCTCTCCGTGCTCTCCACCAAATTCCATCCGACCGATCTCGATAAGGCGCTGACACTGGCTGTGGCTACGGAGTTGGTCCATGCGGCCACACTCATCCACGATGACCTGATCGACAAGTCACCGCTGCGCCGCGGCCGACCCACAATTAATACGCGTTGGAGTGGCACTGCCACCGTGCTCGCGGGCGACTTTTTGCTGGCGCGCGCGGCAGACATCGCCGCCAGTCTTGACAATTTCCGGGTGATGCGGATTTTTGCGCGAACACTCATGGATATCTGCGACGGCGAGATCCGCCAGGATTTCGGCGGAGCGCGCTGGCCGCCCAACCGGGAGGAATACTATCGCCATATCGACAGCAAAACCGCTTCGCTTTTCATCGCGGGTACTGAATCCGGCGCCATCTTGAGCGGCGCGCCGGAGGCGGAAATATCGGCATTGAAAGACTTTGGACATAACCTGGGGCGTGCGTTCCAGATCGTGGACGACATCCTGGATTTTACGGCGGACCAAAGCGCTCTGGGCAAGCCGGTGGGCAGCGACTTGAGACAAGGTACGCTGACCCTGCCGGTCTTTTATTTCATCGAGCAACCAAGGCATGGTTCGCAATTGGAAGACGCCTTGCAAAAAGAGGACCGGGATAGCACGGAGATGAACGAATTGATCGACTCGATTCGCCATTCCTCCGCCATCGAGGCGTCTAAAGTCGAAGCGCGCCGTTTTGTGCACCGGGCCCAGGAACGGTTGGCGATCCTACCCGACAACCTCTACCGGCGCGCTTTGTCTGACCTGGCGAACTATGTCGTGGAGCGGACCCTCTAGCCCCGATGGATGTTTCCTTCATCATCGTAAGTTGGAATGTATGCGACCTGCTGCGCCGGTGTGAAAGGTCAATCCTCCAGGAGGCTAAAGCCTGCCAACGGGCGGTCGAGACCATCGTCGTCGATAATGCTTCGAGCGATGGCAGCGTCGAGATGCTCCGCTCGGAATTCCCGCAGGTCAAGGTGATCGCAAATACTCAGAATTTAGGGTTTACGCGAGCGAACAATCAAGCCCTTGCCGTAGCGCAAGGGCGTTATCTTTTCTTGCTCAATCCCGATACCGAGGTCCGCCCCGGCGCGCTGCGGACTCTGATCGAATTTATGGAGGCGCACCCACGGGCCGGCATGACCGGTCCCCGCCTCTTTTATGGTGACGGATCACCTCAATCCTCGCGCCGCCGATTTCCCACCCTGACCACAGCGTTTTTCGAATCCACGAAACTGCAGCAATGGTTCCCGCGTAATCGGATCCTTAGGCGTTACTATATGCTTGACACCCGCGACGATGAGACTCAGCCGGTCGACTGGATTAACGGCTCCGCCATGTTTGTCAGACGCCAAGTGTACGATCAAATCGGAGGATTCGACGAACAGTTTTTCATGTATTCGGAAGAACTGGATTGGTGTTACCGCGCCCGCCAAGCCGGCTGGCAGGTTTTCTATCTTCCGTCCGCGGAAATCACGCATTATGAAGGCAAGTCTTCCGAACAGATCGTCGCACAGCGAGATATCTACTTTCACTCTAGCAAGATCCGTTTTTTCCGAAAATATCGGGGCGCGCTTGTGGCAGAGTTGCTGCGCGCGTTTCTGCTCTCGATGTTCGCGTTTCAGGTCACCGAGGAAGGGGGCAAATGGCTCGTTGGGCATAAACGGGCTTTGAGATCAGAGCGCATGAAAGCGTACTTGCGCGTGCTGGCAAGTGGATTAAAATAGGCATTGTTCGATCTGGTGATTCATGACAAACCGTCGAGACCGCACGGAAGCAGAGGTGTAGGATGCAGTTGGAGACCGTCGAATCAGGCGCGATCCATGCGATCGGATACGACCAGGGAAGCCAAATTCTGGAGGTCATCTTCACTACAGGGCGCGTCTACCAATTCACGCGTGTGCCGCCGGAACAGTATCAAGGCCTACGCAATGCCGAATCCAAGGGGCGATACTTTGCCGAAAATATCCGAGATGCGTTTTCATATTGGTCGTTTCATTCGCCCCGAAAACGCAATAGCCGGACCAAGCGAGGTGCCTCCCGATGATTCCAACTGTTCAGGACGAACGCTGGAATTTTGACTCGGAATGGGCGCCGGTCCAATCCGACGTGATCCGCGCGATGCGCTACGACCGCGCCCAGCACCTCCTGGAGATCGTGTTCAAGAACGGACGCGTCTATCAGTATGTGAGCGTGCCCGCGGAGGTGTACGCGAATCTCTTAAAGGCAGGTTCAAAAGGCAAATACTTTACAAGGTATATCCGCAACAATTATCCGTATTGGCGCCTACACCGTATCCCGCGTTGGAAGAAAACGGGCTAACCGTGCGCGTTCTGATCATCACCGGTGAATTTCCTCCCCAGCAAGGCGGTGTTGGCGATTATACATCTGCGATCGCCAGGGGGCTCGCCGCCCAAGAGGCGCAAGTCCAAGTCCTCACGTCTCAACCGGCAGAGGGCGATCCACCCGACCCCATTGACGGCACCGCGTTCTCCATTACACGTGCCATCTCCAAATGGAATTGGTCGAGTCTCCGTACGATCGCCCAGTCCATTCAAGAATTTGCGCCTGATATCGCCGATATTCAATATCAGACCGGCGCCTATGGCATGCATCCTGCCATCAATTTTTTCCCGCGTCTTTATTCACACTCCCTGTTCGATGGAATGCGGCGAAACGTCAAGTTCGTCACGACTTTTCACGACCTCCGCATCCCCTATCTCTTTCCCAAAGCCGGTCCCGTCCGCGACTGGGTTACCCGCGAGCTGGCTCGATCCAGCCATGCCGTTATTACGACGAACGAGCAAGACTGTGCGAGACTTGCCTTGTGGGGTGTGCCGCATGTTTCGCTCATTCCCATTGGCCCAAACATTGCCACGGATGCTCCGGCGAATTACGAAAGATCGTCCTGGCGCTCTCAACTCGGCATCGGCGCGGACGAATTGCTGGTGTGCCACTTTGGTTTTGTGAACGCACGCAAAGGGTGTGACACCCTCATCCGTGCGCTCTCTAAAATTCCGCGAGCAAAACTATTGATGATCGGAGAACAGACGGGGTCCAGTGATCCGACAAATATCGCGTACCTCGCTGAAATGCGCACCCTGATCGCGGAGCTGGGCCTCGCCGAACGAGTGCTATGGACCGGCTTTGTCCCTCCGGAAATGGTCACCGCGAATTTCCTCGCCTCTGATCTCTGCGTTTTGCCATATCGGGAAGGCGCCTCCTATCAGCACGGGACGCTCATGGCGGCGCTTGCCCATGGGATGCCAATAGTGACAACCCCGCCACGCGTGACCGGCGGATGCATTGGGACGATGGAGGAGAAGGACACCGGCGCATCTGCTTTACCGCAATTGCGCGATGGACAGAACTGCCTGCTGGTGGCGCCTGACAACCCGGATGCGCTCGCACAAGTCATTGAACGCGCGGACGCGTCCCCCGAATTACTTTCCACGATTCGCCGGGGCGCCAGTGATCTCGCAATGCACTTCACCTGGGATAAAATCGTACAGCGGCAATTAGATCTCTTCGCGAGCATGCTAGCCTCCTAGTCTCTCCTTCTCTTGCACCGTTCGTGAATTCTGATGTATAATACATATGTTCCAATATGGCTGTCCAGAAACCGCGTGCGAAAGCAAAAAAACAACCCGAGACCAAGCCGCTTTTTCAGCTCGATTCGGCCCGCTGGGAAGAGATTGCCGCGATTGCCGTCCTGATCCTCGCGGCTTTTACCGCGCTCGGCGCCTTTAACCTCAGCGGTGGCTTTCTCCTGACCACCTGGGTCCAATTGCTCCAGACCGTCCTGGGATGGGGCGTCTTTTTCGCGCCCATTCTTCTCCTCGGATTGGGCATCTGGCTCTTTCTCGACGCACTGGATAGAACCGTCAATATCGGATGGGAGCGCCCCATCGGGCTTGGGTTGGGCTATCTGGTGATCCTGGCTGTAATGCATTGGGTCAGTGCGTTTGCAAACCCAATCCATATGCCGGGGCCATTCCAGGGCGGCGGGCTCGTGGGATGGGCAATTACGTCCATTCTCGTCCAAGCGTTTGGGAGCATCGGCGCCGCGTTCACCTTGTTGGCTTTGATCAGTGTGGCGCTAATACTGTTATTCAATATATCCCTGCCCGAACTCGTGCGCCGCGTGGGATACGTTGCGCGCCTCGTTTCGAATCTTCCGCAGGAGGTCGGGCAGGTCGGCAAAAAGCGACCGGTGCCTCCGGCTGTAAACCTAACTCCAACTCGCGCTCCGGCGCATTCGCGCCCGCCCATGTCTGTTCCTCCTGCTCACCCCTCGCCGACCTCTCCGGCGGAATCCCGTCAGGGGAAAGCGGATACGGGTCAAGAAGCAGACGCATCCGGCTTGAAGAGCCCGCTGGTCGCGCGTATCATCGGCAGTGCCGCCACAGACACAAGCCGCCCCATTCCCGCCACGCCGGTCATTCAACGCGAATGGCGCCTCCCCAACATTGACGAGATTCTGGAAGAAAGCGCCGAGCAAGAGGTCAGCCAGCAGGAAATCCGGACCAAGGTGCGCGTCATCGAAGAGACCCTTGTGCATTTCGGCGTTCCGGCCAAAGTACTGGAGGTGAACCAGGGCCCGACCATTACCCAATTCGGCGTCGAGCCGGGTTTTATCGAACAGAAGGGGACGGATGGCAAGATCCACCGCGTCAAAGTCAAAGTAAGCCGCATCAGCGCGCTGCAGCATGACCTGGAGCTGGCCCTCGCCGCCGCGCCCATCCGCATCGAAGCCCCCGTGCCGGGTCGCAGCGTGGTCGGGATCGAAGTCCCAAACGCACAGGTCGGCATGGTCAGCCTCCGCGGTATTATCCAGTCCGAGTCCTTCGACAAGCTCAAGTCGAAACTCAGAATCGCACTGGGGCAGGACGTGGCAGGTCAGCCCATCTGCGCCGACCTGACGACCATGCCGCATCTCTTGATCGCCGGCGCCACCGGTTCCGGCAAGTCCGTCTGCATCAATTCGATCGTGGCTGCTTTCCTGTGCACGCTGACGCCCGCCGATGTGAGTTTTATCATGGTCGACCCCAAGCGCGTCGAACTGGTCAACTTTAGCCAGATCCCGCACTTGAAGGGCGATGTGGTAACCAATATCGACGGCGCCGTAGCGGCATTGCAGGGCGCGGTCGAGGAAATGGATCGCCGTTTCCAACTGTTTGCGCAAAAGGGCGCGCGGAATATCGACATCTATAATCACATGGTGACTGAAAAGGGCGGAGAAAAACTTCCATTCCTGGTCGTTATCGTGGATGAACTGGCTGACCTGATGATGGTGGCGGCGAATCAAGTCGAGCACTCGATCACGCGCCTCGCGCAGATGGCACGCGCGACCGGCATCCACCTGATCCTTGCGACCCAACGTCCTTCCGTGGACGTCGTCACCGGACTGATCAAGGCAAATTTCCCGGCGCGCATTTCGTTTGCCGTCACCAGCCAGATCGATTCACGCGTGGTCCTCGATTCGCCGGGCGCAGAAAAACTTCTCGGGCGCGGGGATATGCTTTACATGGCGAGCGATTCGTCCAAGCTCCTTCGCCTGCAGGGATGTTATGTGTCCGATCGCGAGCTGGACAAATTAGTCACCTACTGGAGGGGCTTGGCACCACCCGCGCCTCCAACGACCGGTGGCACCGGTTCGGCAGGGCAGTTCACGCAGGTGCCGCTCTTTGAAGAACTTTCACTCGCACCCAATCTTTCTAATGCGACCGGCACCTCTCCGGAGGATGCCCTGCTTCCTCAAGCGATCGAGGTGCTCAAGCAAAACAAGCGGGCTTCGGTTTCACTGCTTCAACGCAAGTTACGCATCGGCTATTCGCGTGCGGCGCGACTGATGGAATTGCTCGAAGAAAAAGGGCTCGTGGGCCCCGATGAAGGCCCCACCAAGGGACGCTCGGTTCGAGAACCGGGGACTCGATCTGCTTCCAATTCACTCCGTGAATTCCACGGAGAGGATGATTATTCGGACTGGAGTGAAGAAGACTGGAACGATTTAGACAAAGAATAGACATTTCCCCATTTCCTCTTTTTGATTTATAATAGGCGCCTGACCTTTCCCGCGCCGGGCCGAATTCCACCGTATTTACCTCCCCATTTAATTCCCAACGAAAGGAGAGACTGACCACGATGCGAAAAACTCTGGTCACCATCATGCTTTTGCTCGTCGCCGTCGCTGTTCTCGCGACGGCTTGCGGCGCTCCGCCGACTCCCGTACCCACCCCCAGGCCCACCCTACCGCCGACTCCGCTGCCGCCACCCACGCTGCCACCGACCGCAGTGCCACCCACGGCAGTGCCGCCGACCTCCACTAGCGCGCCAACAGTGGCCCTGCCGACGACTGCCGCAACGGCTACTCCTTCAACTCCATCGCCGACACCCAAGCCGCCGACCAGGACTCCAGTCCCGGCAACTCGCGCGCCCGCTGCTACGGCAACGGCACCCCGGCCACCTGCTCCCAAAGGAAGCATCGCCTATCACAAGAGTGACAATGGGATCGATCGAGTCTATGTTCTGGACCTTGACCGGGGAGTGACTACGCAGTTAGTGGACACCGGCCCGGTAATGGACCTGACGCTGAATGGCGCCGGTACCAACGCGCGCCCGGGTGATTTTTCACCTGATAATTCAAAGTTCGCCTATATGCAGGTTACTTCGCCGGGAGGACCGAACAATCTCAAGATCCTCGATCTGGCAACCGGCACCACTCGCGGCATTTACTCGGACCCGGGACTGGGCAGTCCGAGTTGGTCAGCCAATGGCAGTCGCATTGCATTCGTCCGGATGACCACCAATCAGCAGTTCTGGGCCATCAGCGTGATCAATGCCGACGGGACGGGAACGGTTTCGGACTTGCTAACCAACAAGTCAGGGGAGGCATACCGGGGCGGGCTGTCCTGGTCCAAGCAGGGCCTTTTCGCCGTTGGGCTGAACACCACCGCTCCCAATGATGTCTACACTTTCTTCTCGGATGGTAGTGGTCTCACCAACCGCACCAATAATCCGGCCGACGACACCACCCCCGCCTGGAGTCCCGACGGTAAGCTTTTGGCGTTCACGTCTAGCCGCGATGGACGCCAGCAGATTTACGTCATGAATGCAGACGGAACAGGTCTGCGGCGCGTGAGTCAAAGCACCGTAAATGACTTTTCGCCGGTATGGTCGCCCGATGGCAATTGGATTGCCTTTGCCTCCAATCGTGCAAATTCCACCAATCTCTATATGATGGATTTGCGCGGCGGCAACGTGAAACAGCTCACGACGGGCGGGGGCGACCACCCCATGTGGTCCCACTAGAAACAATCGGGGCGGGTCTAACGCCAAATGGCGGACCCGCCCCTCCTCTTTCCATCACTCACGGCTAAACGCCGGCATCACCAAATCAGACTATAGTTCTCCACTCGGCAAAGCGCGAATCGACCCCGCGCACAATATCGTGATATAGATCCTCTACTTGCTGCGTGATCGGACCGATGCCGCCACTCCCCAGCGTAAAGCGGTCAATGGATGCCAGGGGCGTAATCTCTGCGCCCGTGCCGCACAGGAACGCCTCGCTCGCCACATATAACTCGGTGCGGTCTACCTCGCGCTCGATCACCTCCAGGTTCAAAACCTGTCGGCAGAGTTGTATGAGCGTCGCCCGGGTGATGCTCTCGAGTATGCCGCTGGTCACCGAGGGCGTGATGACTTGACCTTGCCGAACCAACATCAGACATGCGCCCGGGGCTTCGGCGACCTTGCCATTCGGGTTGAGGATCAATGCCACATCATAACCATTGCGACGGGCTTCTTCCGATGCCATGCGTGAGTTCAAGTAATTGGAAGACGCTTTGACGCGCGGCGGCATTACATTGTCCGTGATTCGCGACCACGAACTGACACACGCATGAGAGACCTTGCCGCTCTTGACGCGCGAAGCCATCGGTGTCGTGCTCAACACGATGCGCGGCACATCGGTGGAAGCACTGCCAAACAACGCGCTCTCGACAAAAGCCAGGGGGCGGATGTACGTGTCACCCATGCACTGGTTCGCCCGCAGCAGGGCGAGCACTCCCTCCTTGATCTCGGCGTTCGAGTGCGGCTGTTTCATACGCACCAACCGGATCGACTGAGCAAACCTTTCCAAGTGCGCGTCCAATCGAAAGACATATAGTTTGCGGGTCGCGTCATTCCAATACGCACGAATACCCTCAAATACCGACGATACACCCGCCGTTCCAACATTCGTGATGTGAATGGTAGCCTCGCTCCAGCGGGTCAACTTGCCATCCA
>JBLMXX010000339.1:0-6572 GCA_050257995.1 Acidobacteriota bacterium
ACGATGTGGGGCTCCCGCAGTCCCGATAACGCGCCCGCACCCGCGAATACGTTCAACCAACCCTGGGGGATCGCGGTGGACAAGGCAGGTAATGTTTACGTCGCCGATACCTGGAATCACCGCATTCAAAAGTTCGACTCGAACGGCAAATTCCTAACGATGTGGGGGACGAACGGCGACACACGCGGCGTAGCACAGGGCATGCCCCTCCAGTTCTACGGTCCACGCGCCATTGTGATCGATGCTCAGGGCAATCTCTACGTGACGGATACAGGCAACAAACGCGTGGTGAAATTCACGCCGAACGGCGATCCACTGGGACAGTTTGGTGGCGTTGGCGCCGAGAACGGCCAATTCCAGGAACAAGTGGGACTCGGCATTGACAAGGAAGGCAATTTCTACGTTGCGGATACCTGGAACCAGCGGATCCAGAAATTCGATTCCGGGTTCAACTTTCTCATGCAATGGCACGTTGAGGCGTGGGATACCCAGACGGTCGTCAACAAGCCATACCTTGCCGTCGATGCTGACGGAAATGTATTTGTAACGGATCCGGAGGGCGCTCGCGTTATCAAGTTCTCGAACGACGGCAAACTGCTGTCTGTGTTCGGCAACATTGGGGTAGACCTATCGTCCTTTAATTTGCCTACGGGGCTTGCGTTCGACGCGCAGGGCAACTTGTACGTCGCCGACTCGGGTAACCAACGAATACTGGTTTTCACGAAACCATAATGAGATCTGAGACAAGGAGACGGGAGCCATGGACGCGGGGCTCCCCCCTTGTCTTTCCTCTCTTGTCTGCAACTTGAAAATACGCCGCGTACTTACAATTGTTGCTAGTTTCGCTGTCACGGCAGTCTTCCTTGCCTTGGCGCTTTATCCCGTCAATTTCGCCCAGCTCGGGCAAGCATTTGCATCTGCCGACTACCGGCTGGTAGTAGTGGCCGGATGTTTTACCTTTGCAGGTTATGTCCTTCGGACCAAGCGGTGGCAGCGCTTTCTTGCCCCCTCCAAGAAAATCCCCGTCGTCCGTCTATTTCCCGTTCTCGTCATCGGATTTGCGCTTAATAATCTTCTCCCCGGGCGACCGGGTGAGTTCGCGCGTCCATATGCGCTCGGACGGCGCGAATCGCTCAGCAAGACCCTGGGCTTTGCAACCGTCGTCGTCGAACGTGTGGCCGATGGGGTTGCGCTCATCGGAATCCTGCTCCTGACGCTGGGTGCTTTTATTCCTTTGCATCTCCGTCTGCCTGAGGTGGCAGAGGGGATTGCGGCGCTGGCGACGGCGGTCTTTGGCGTCGCGCTGGCGGGCCTGTTGTTCCTCCTGTTGCGCGAGTCGTTGGCGCTTGCGATGTTTCACCGCTTAGAGCATTGGATGCCTCATGGCCTTGCGACGCGCCTTGAGAAAATGCTCGGCTCGTTTACCATCGGGCTGCACTCGCTGAAATCCCCGAATGATGTTTTGGCGATCGCGGTTCTGTCGCTGGCGGTCTGGGCCTGTGAAGGCACCGCGTACTTTTTGGTCCTAAGTGCCTTTGGCGAGTTCGATTTCCTCCCCGAACGCATGGTAGCGGCTGCCTTTATGATGGTGCTCATCAATCTTGGCATCATGATCCCGGCGGCACCAGGTGGATTGGGCCCTTTTGAGGCGGCGGCGGTTTTCGCGCTGGGGGCATTCGGAGTCAACGAGACTACCGCTGCCAGCGTCGCTCTTACCGCCCATGCCGTCCAGTACCTCATCATTACGGGATTGGGACTGTTATTTATATGGCGTGAGGGGATCTCGCTCGCGCAAGCACGCCCTGATGATGACGAATCGCCGTCAATTGTCCAAAGTGATGGGTGATGCGGGATCCGGCACACCGGTAGACAAGCAGACAGGTAGGCGCGGAATCGCATTCACGCTCTTTCACACCGTACATGGTCTCTTGTCCCTTTTCTCCTTGTCTTTTTAACAAACGCGGCTATAATGTCGATCACACACCTGCAATCCCCTGGAGGCAGAAGTGAAACTACACGAGTATCAATCCAAAGCTATCTTCGCCAACTATGGAATTCCCATTCCTAAAGGCTCGGTCGTTTCCAACGCCGAGGAAGCGCGCCAGGTCGCGGCGGAATTGGGCACAAAAGTTGTTGTCAAGGCTCAGGTGTTGGTCGGCGGGCGTGGCAAAGCAGGTGGGGTCAAAGTGGCCGCGACTCCAAATGACGCGGAGCAGGTCGCCGACCAGATTTTGGAAATGCAGATCAAGGGTCTGCCGGTCCGCAAGGTCCTGGTCGATCAGGCGATCAATATTGCTCGAGAGATTTACCTGGGGATCGTGGTAGATCGCGCGTTGCGCACCTGCACGATGATGGCATCCAGCGCCGGAGGCATGGATATCGAAGAGGTGGCGCGAACGGCCCCGGAGAAGATCATGCGCGTGCCCATTGATCCTGCCTATGGTTTGCAGGATTATCAGGCGCGCGAGATCGCGTTTGCCATCGGAATCGACAAGCCGCTCGTGCGCGAGTTTACGCAAATTGCCGACGGCCTGTACCGCGCCTGCAAACGTACGGACGCCTCGCTCGCGGAAATAAACCCCCTGGTTGTGACGGCGGAGGGTAAGCTGATCGCCGCAGATGGGAAAATCATCGTAGATGATAATGCCTTGTATCGTCACGCCGATTTAGAACAATTACGCGATGTGGATGAGGAGACGGAATCGGAACGACAGGCGCGCAAGGCGGGCTTGTCATATGTCAAGCTTGACGGCAATATCGGCTGTATGGTGAACGGCGCAGGACTGGCGATGGCAACGATGGACGTTATCAAATTCTATGGGGGCGAGCCGGCGAATTTTCTCGACATTGGCGGGGGAGCCAAGGCGGAAAAGGTCAAGGTCGCGCTCGAAATCATCCTCTCCGATCCCAACGTCAAGGCGGTTCTGTTCAATATATTTGGCGGGATCACACGGGGAGATGAAGTAGCACAGGGCATTGTAGATGGGCTGAGGGCCGTGGACACTCACATCCCGATGATCGCGCGCATCGTCGGCACCAATGCGGAAGAGGGTCGCCGGATTCTCGCGAGCGCGAACATGATCACTGCCGAAACACTGGAGGAGGGCGCGCAAAAGGCGGTCGCGGCAGCCAAAGGCGAAATCCGCCGGGGGAATGGAAAGCCCAAGTGATAGATTGGAATGCAGTACGAGAAGAGACGACACAGTACTTGCAGGACCTGGTGCGGATCGATACGACGAATCCGCCGGGCAATGAGACCAAAGCGGCTGAATACCTCGCCTGTGTTTTGAAACGTGAAGGATTCGAACCGCAGATCCTGGAGTCTGCCCCCGGACGAGGCAACCTCGTCGCGCGGCTCAAGGGCGATGGTCGCGCGGCGCCGTTGATGCTGATGGTGCACATCGACGTGGTCCCCGCCGAAGCCGACCAATGGACCCGCCCGCCTTTTTCCGGCGATATTCACGACGGCTATATTTGGGGTCGCGGCACGCTGGACACGAAAGAGCTGGCGGCGATGGAGTTGACGACGCTCTTGCTCTTGAAACGTCAAGGCAAGCCGCTTGCCCGCGATGTCATCTTTATGGCGAACGCAGATGAAGAAGCGGGGGGGCGGATGGGCGCCGGTTGGATGGTGCGGGAGCATCCGGAACTCATTCGCTCCGAGTATGCTATCAACGAAGGCGGGGGATTCGGGATCGATATTCTGGGAGAGCGCTTTTATACCTGTCAGGTTGGCGAAAAAGGGACTGCTCGGTTTGTGATGCGCACGCGGGGACGGGCAGGGCATGCATCGCAACCGCATCGAGATAATGCGGTGCTGAAGCTGGCAGACGCGATCCGGAAAATCGGCGGCACGGAACTGCCCCACCATGTGTGCGTCACCACGCGGCTCTTTTTCGAAACTGTCGCCGCAAGGGTAGACCGGCAATTTGCGCCTGAACTCCGCGCCCTGGTCGATCCCAAACGATACCGCTGGGCCGTTGAACGGCTGCCGATTGACGGCAGTTTGCATTCGATGATCTATGCCATGCTGCACAACACGGTTACGCCTACGATACTTAGCGCCGGCACCAAGATTAACGTAATCCCTTCCGTGGCGGAAGCGCGGTGTGACGCCCGGGTCCTGCCGGGGCAGACGTCGCATGACTTGCTCAACGAGGTGACCGGCGTCTTGGGCAAAGCGGTTGAGATCGAATTTCTCGACGATACGCCGGCCCTTGAAGCAGATTTCAGGACACCCTTGTTCGAGGCAATTGACAACGTGGTGCAGGAATACGATTCCAGCGCGACTTTGCTCCCTTACCTAGTCGTCGGCGCCACCGACGCGCGACATGTTACCAAAATGGGCACTAAGGTGTATGGGTTTAGCCCGATGTTCGCGCCGACGTGTGAGTTGGACCGTGTGCACGGGCATGATGAGCGTATCTCGATCGATAATCTCGCATTTGGAACGCGCACATTGTACGATGTCGTCAGCCGATTCTGTGCGAGGTCGTAATATGACGAGACAAGCTTTTACCATACGTCCCGCAGTCGCTTCCGATGTTGCG
Organism: Acidobacteriota bacterium; assembly: GCA_050257995.1. GTDB lineage: Bacteria > Chloroflexota > Anaerolineae > UBA4142 > UBA4142 > JBLMXX01. Next base: position 4,551 of record JBLMXX010000339.1, read on the forward strand.
ATCATTGCCCGGCATCGCCGCGCAATGTTTCAGGCAATAGGGTTAAAAGGCAGCGAGAACCTTGACGCGATGGAAGTCAAATTCCGGGCGTGGGTGGTGGAAAAGATAAAATGTGGCGAGTATCTCGGTTGGCTCGCCACGGATGAGCAGGGATTTGTCGTCGCGGGAGCGGGGATGTGGATTATTCCCTGGCCTCCTCACCCAGCGGACATGTCCGAGCGTCGTGCCTACATCATGAATGTCTATACCGAGTCGCCCTATCGACTGCGCGGCCTCGCGCGGCGTCTGACGAGCACGCTCCTGGATTGGTGTCGCGAGCACGGGATCTCGACGGTAACGCTGCACGCCAGCAAAGAGGGGCGTGCTCTGTATGAGGCGTTGGGTTTTCGCCAGACAAATGAAATGAGAATTCAATTGACCCCCGACGAATTCGAAACAGAGCAAGTGGTGGTATACGAGCAGAGATGAGTAACATTCGAGCATCCATCGTGGGCGGCTCCGGCTATGGCGGCGGTGAAGTGGTTCGGCTTTTGCTTTCACACCCCCAGGTCCAAATCGCGCAGGTCACTTCCGAATCGCACGTTGGGCAGTATCTCTACAACGTCCATCCGAATTTACGCGGGCGGTCGGCGATCCAGTTCACATCGCTCGATCAGCTTGTGCCCTGTGACGTGCTCTTCCTGGCACTGCCGCATGGCGAGACCCAAAAACAGATAGACAGGTTCGCGGAATTGGCTCCGCGCATTGTGGACCTCTCGGCGGACTTTAGATTGCACGATCCGGCGCTCTACACCCGTTGGTATGGCGAGAGTCATCGTGCTCCAGAGTGGCTTGATCGATTTGTTTATGGGTTGCCTGAACTGCATCGAGAGGAAATGCGCAAGGCGAATTACGTGAGCGGCGTCGGCTGTAACGCGACGGCGTCCATACTGGCGCTCTTACCGCTTGCCCGTGCAAACTTGTTGGACGCTTCCCGGCCTGTTGTCGTGGACATCAAGGTCGGGTCGAGCGAGGGCGGCAATTCGGCGTCGATCGCGTCGCATCATCCTGAACGCAGCGGTTCGGTGCGCTCGTTTGCACCGGTCGGCCACCGGCACACGGCCGAGGTGGAGCAGGAACTGGACTTGAGCAATGTGCATCTCTCGATCACTTCTATCGAAATGGTACGCGGCGTGCTGGCAACGGCGCATTGCTTTTTGCGTGCAGGAATCAACGAAAAAGATTTGTGGCGGGCTTTTCGAGGGGCGTATAAGGGTGAGCCCTTTGTGCGCATCGTCAAGGACAAGACCGGAATCTATCGCTATCCTGAGCCCAAAATCCTCTCCGGGTCCAACTACGCGGATGTCGGTTTTGAACTGGACGAGAGCATTTGCAGGACTGTTTCACTCTGCGCCATCGATAACCTGATGAAAGGGGCCGCGGGAAGCGCCGTTCAGGCTATGAACTTGATGTGTGGATTCGGAGAGACGGCTGGACTGGATTTTCCCGGCTTGCATCCGATCTAGGATTGCAGATTGTAGATTGCAGATTGCAGATTTCGAGGCCAAGGAGACAAAGGTGACTCCGGAAGAATTAAAAAAACGGACGAAGCAATTTGCATTGCGTTCTATACAGTTGTGTAACAATTTACCTACGAATCGCTCTGGCCATATTGTTGCCAACCAATTAATTCGGTGCTCGACATCTGTAGGATCCAATTATCGGTCGGCTTGCCGTGCCCGTCCAAGTGCAGATTTTGTTTCAAAGATGGGAATTACGTTGGAGGAGGCAGACGAATCGGTTTATTGGATGGAGATTATTGTAGAAAGCGGGATGCAATCAGCAAAACAAGTTGCTCCACTACTCCAAGAAGGCAATGAATTGGTTGCGATCTTCGTTTCTTCGCTGAATACAGCACAGAAGAAAATGAAACAGCGATCCACAACCCCCAAAATCTAATATCTGAAATCTGAAATGACAAATGTGACGATTGTCAAGATCGGCGGTTCACGTGGGATTGACCTCGACGCGGTTTGTGCAGAT